>JAZKSZ010000048.1:0-12429 GCA_036625795.1 Haloarculaceae archaeon | reverse complement strand
TGCGGTGGAAGATGTCGGCGTAGCCGGCCAGCGAGTCGATCCCCTCCTGGATGCGCGCGCCGGCGGAGTCGTTGAGCCCCACGACGGGCGCGCCCGTCTCCAGGGCCTTGTCCATCACTTTCGTCACCTTCTCGGCGAAGATCTCGCCCAGCGACCCGCCGAAGACGGTGAAGTCGTGAGCAAAGAGGAAAACGGTGCGGCCGTTGACCTCGCCGTAGCCCGTCACCACGCCGTCGCCGTAGTACTTCCGCTCCTGCATGTCGAAGTTGTGCGAGCGGTGGGTCCGGAACTCGTCGAACTCGGTGAAGGTACCGTCGTCGAGGAAGTAGTCGATCCGCTCGCGGGCGGTCAGCTTCCCCTGGTCGTGCTGTTTCTGGATCCGCTCCTCGCCGCCACCCTTGCGGGCCTCCTCGCGCATCGCCTCCAACTCCTCGATCCGTTCGTCCATCGTCATGTGGTCCCGGTCTCCATTGGCGCTTTCATGCAGTACCTAACTAAAAAGGATTCTGTATCCTGACACGCACGTCGGCCCGGCGCCGCGGTCGCGGCGCGGCTGGGCTCTGCCCTACGCCTCCCCGTAGACGGGGACGGCGGCCCCGCTGGTGACACTCGCCGCGTCCGAACACAGAAACAGCATCACTTCTGCGATGTCCGCGGGGTCGACCCACGCCTCGTGGTCGGCGTCCGGCATCATATTGCGATTCATGGGGGTGTCGATGACGCTCGGCATCACGGCGTTGGCCCGCAGGTCTCCGAGGTTCTCCTCGGCGATGGTCTCGGTCAGGAGCCGGACGCCGGCCTTCGTCGACCGGTAGATGCCGTCGCCCTCGCCGCCCTCCAGCGAGGAGCGTGCCGAGACGCTGACGACCGCCCCGCCGGTCTCCCGGAGGTGCGGGATGGCGTGTTTCGAGGCGAGGAACATGGTCTTGAGATTGACATCGAACAGGAAATCGAAGGTCTCGGCGCCGGTCTCCTCGATGGGGTTGCCGCCGCGCCAGGTCCCCGCGATGTTCAGCAGGGCGTCCAGCCGGCCGTGCGCGTCGACGACTTCGGCGATGGCCTCCTCGACCTGGGACTCGTCGGTGAAATCGCCCTGGTGGAAGTCGATCCGGTCGGGGTCCTCGAACAGGAAGTCCTCGCTGTCGGTCGCCACGACGTCGGCGCCACAGACTGTCGCGCCCGCCGCCAGGAACGTCTCCGCGACCGCGCTCCCGAGCGCGCCGCCGATCCCGGTCACCAGCACGACCCGGTCGCTGAAATCGAACTCGACTGACATGGAATCCACGACGACCCGTACGGACAAAAAAGCCGCCCCGGTATCCCCCCTTACTCGGACCCACCGCCCGAACGGACAGCCACCGTCCCCGGCCGTGACGGCCCCCCGGGACTGACCCGCACGGGACCGAAACGCCCGACTGTCCACGCCCGCGAGCGAGCGCATGGACTGCATCGCCCACCGCGGCTTCGCGGAGACGAACCCCGAGAACACGCTCGCGGCCGTCCGGGCAGCCGGGAGCGCCGGTGAGGGTGCGGACGCGTCAACGGAGACGGCCGCGGCCGACGACCCCGGCGCTCCGGACCCGACCGCAGACGCCGTCGAGGTCGACGTCCGCCGCTGTGGGTCCGGTGAACTCGTCGTCATCCACGACGAGACGGTCGACCGTGTCAGCGACGGCACCGGTCGAGTCGGGGACCTCGCGCTCGCACAGTTGCGCGACCTTGCCGTCCTCGGCACCGGCGCGGGCGTCCCGACGCTCGCCGAGGTCCTCGAGGCCACGGCGGTCCCGCTGAACGTCGAACTCAAGGAGCGTGGCCTCGCCGGCGACGCACTCGCGCTCGCCGACGAGACCGGGACCGACGCCTGGTACTCCGCGTTCGACCCTGCCGCAGTCAGGGAGGTCCGCGAACGGGGCGGGGACGCCGCGCTGCTCTTCGCCGAGGACGCCGACACCGCGCTCGAGCGCGCGCGCCGACTGGGCTGTGTGGCTGTCCACCCGCACCACTCGCTGTGTGACGCGGCGTTCGTCGGGCGGGCAGGGGAGGCCGGCCTCGCGGTCAACGCCTGGACGGTCCGCTCGCGCGAGACCGCCGCGGCGCTGGCGGAGGCGGGCGTCGACGGAGTGATCGCGGACGCGCCCGGCTACTGTCGCGGCTTGCGAACCCCGACGGTGTGAGCATCGATAACTCCGCGACCGACACACGATTTATTCCAGTCGCGCGTGTCAGGTCCCCGCATGGACTACGCGCAGTTTGTCGACGGCCTCCTCCACGAACCGACCCAGACCGAGGGGCGAGGGCTGGACCTGACCGCAGCCGAGGTGTACGAGGTGACCGAGCCGGGCCGGGTGGACTTCGGCGGCGGCGAACTCGAACCGGCCGGCGTCGAGGCCCACCCCACACGGAAGCGCGACGAGGACGACGACTACGCGTGGTGGCACCTCGACGGCGGCCAGTACCTGCTCGCGTACAACGAGTCACTCGCCGTCGACGACCTGGCGCTCACGGTACAGCCCCGCGACGAGCTCCGGGCCCGCGGGGCGTCCCACCCGACGCTCGTCGTCACCGACCTGAATCGGGTGCCCCTGTCGGTCGGCGGCGCGGGCTTGCTCCTGAAGGAGAACGCCCGGGTCTCGACGGTGGTCGGCGCGGAGCCGGCCTGAGTGGCGCCACGGGGCCGGAACGGGTCCCTCTCAGTCGCCGGGCCAGGGAACGGCGTCCGACCAGACGACGACGGCCGCGAGCAGGTAGGCCGCGAGGACCACGTAGCCGAGGCGGGGCCACTCGCCGAACTCGGGGTAGCCAGCGACGACGACGGCGAGCGCGAGGAGAAACGCGAACAGGACTGTGGTGACGAGCTGGCGCCACAGGTCCGTCCACGGAGGGCTGCGGAGGGCGGAGTGCATGCCGGAACTCCCCCGCGGGCAGATAAGTAGCTTGTCGTGCGATCCGGGGAGCCCCGAGGTCGCTCGCAGCCCCGAAAGGGTGCGTTTTTAACGCTCGGTCGGCTTTTCCGGGGTAATGGCAGAGTTCACCGTCGCCGTCTCGGACCCCGAGGACGGCACGACCTACCAGGTAGACGCCTCCGACCAGGACGCGAACCGCTTCATCGGCCGGGAGATCGGCGAGGAAGTCGACGGGGGCGCCGTCGGCCTCGATGGCTACACGCTCGAGCTCACCGGCGGCTCCGACGACGCCGGCCGGCCGATGCGTGGAGACATCGCCGGTTCGGCGCTGACCGAGCTCCTGCTCGAGGGCGGGACCGGCTACAACCCCGACCGCGAGGGCGAGCGCCGGCGCGTGACCGTCCGCGGCCGCGAGGTGAGCGACGCGACCCGCCAGATCAACGCGAAGGTCGTCGCCCGCGGCGACACGCCGGTCGCCGACCTGCTCGACGAGGAGTGACTGAGCGCGTCCCCTCCGACCACGCGGCCGTCGACAGTCACCGCGTCCACCTGGAGACCGTCGGCCGCACCGGCCGCCCCCGTATCCCGCTTTCCGACGCGCTCGACCACACCGCCGAGGATATCCTCCGGCTCTCGCTCGAAGGGCGCGAGGCCCACGCACAGGTCACCGCGGACCTCCGCGGCGAGCCGGGCATCGAGGGCGCCTACCCGGACGCACAGCTCGCCCGGGCGGGCGATGGCGAGAACCGCCTGACTGCGTGGGTTGGCCGCCACGGGCTGACCGAGGGCGACCCGCTTCTGGTCGACGTGGTGACGCCCGGCTACCAGTACGGGCTCCGGCGACCGGGGGAGCGGGTCGTCTACGACGCGGTCGAGGCCCCCGACGACGGTCTCTCCGACATCGCCGAAAAGTTCGGGTGACCGCGCCGGGACCCCCGGCTGTCGGCCGCGTGTCGCCCGTCGGGGGCTCACCCGTGAGAACACTTTTTATCACACCCGCCCGAGAACGGACAGATAGATGGTCGAACTCACGGAGACCGGTATCGACGGGCTGGACGGGATCCTGGGGGGTGGTATCGTCCGGAACTCGACGACGCTCATCTCCGGGAACCCCGGCGCCGGCAAGAGCGTCTTCGGGCTGCAGTACATCTACAACGGCGTCGAATCCTTCGACGAGGACGGCATCTACCTCTCCTTCGAGGAGAACGCGGAGGACCTCCGGCAGGCTGCCGAGTCGCTCGGGTTCGAGAACTGGCAGGACCACGTCGAGTCGGGCGCGATCCGCGTCTTCGACAAGCGGGAGTTGCTACGCGAGAACGACTTCAACTCCTCGCTCGAGGTCATCCTCGAGGATATCCAGGACTCCCGCTACGAGCGGCTGGTGCTCGACTCGCTGACCATGTTCCAGCTGTTTTTCGACGACGAGGCCGAGAAGCGAACCTACCTGCTGAAGCTGACCGACATCCTCCGGGAGAACGGCCTCACCACGGTGATGACCAACGAGCAGGGGACGGTCTTCCCCGAGACCGACATCGGCCTGGAGAACTTCCTGACCGACGGCAACATCTTCCTGCTGCAGACGCCGACCGAGTCGGGGGTCAACCGTTACGTCTGGGTCGCGAAGATGCGAAAACAGGATATCGATACCGACATCTTCCCGATGGAGATCGCCCAGGGCGGGATCCGCGTCCATCAGAACGCCAGCGCCTTCTCGATGCTGGGGGAGGACGAGTCTCCCCTCTGATCTGCCCGAATATCACTCCTGAAAATATCGGCCACGTCCAGGAGCCCGCGGGCAAGCCGAACAGCGCCGGAGAATCAGTTTGACGGTGTTTTCACGTTATTTCAATTCCCGATAGCTTTAACTCCAAGCCGGCACGAACGTTTACATCCGATGGCGTCAGTCGACGCACTCCGAACACTGGGGAACAAATACAGCGCCGAGATCCTGGAGGCCGCCGAGGAGCCCCGCTCCGCCCAGGAGCTGAGCGACGAGCTCGACATCCCGATCGCCACCTGCTACCGGCGGATCGACGAGTTGACCGAGCACGGGCTGCTGGAGTTGCACGACAGCGTCCTCTCGGAGGACCGGCGGCGGATCAAGGTCTACCGGCGCAACATCGAGGCGATCCGGGTCGCCTTCGAGGAGGACCTCTCGGTCGACGTCGAGGAACGCTCGACGGTCACGAACAAGCTCGACGAGGCCTGGCGAAACCTCTCGGAGCCCGCCTGCACCTCCTCGTCCTGACGCGGCCACGGCCAGCGGACCGGTCGCCTTTTGTTCCCCGCCCCGCTCGGGCCGGCAATGAGCCCCAGCGACCGCGAACAGTTTCTCGCCGGCGAGCGTACCGACGACGTCGCCTTCTTCCTCCACGAGGCCGCCGTATCCGGAACCGACGCCCTGGCCGAGCAGGGCGAACGTACCGCCGAGGGGGTCGTCCTGGTCGTCGACGGCGAGGCCGGCCGGCGGGCCTTCCAGTCCGCGACGGGTATCGACCCGATGGCTTTCGCCCAGGAGGCGATGGGCACCGAGGGAGCGGTCGACCGCGACCTGACCGGGGGGACCTGTCCCGACAGCGGCGGGACGGGAGACGGCCACGAGGCCCGCCTGGTCTTCGCGTTCGCCGAGGCACAGAACGAGGACGTCGAGGGGCTGTACGCCGAGGGCGATGTCATCCACGCCTACGTCGCCTGCGAGTGCGGCAAGCGGTACTCCGAGAAGTGGCTCGCGGGGGAGTGACTCACCCGAAGACGTCGCGAGCGTGGCGCACCCGCGTCTCGAAGCTCCCCGGGTCGGTGATGGCACGGCGGAGCCACCCCTCCCGCTGGCCGGAGTGTGCTTCGACGATACGGACGAACTCCGGGACGGAGACGCGGCCCTCCCGGCGGTTCATCGCCCGGAAGACGTCGACCAGCGTGTGGTTCCCGTCGCTGCCGCTTCTGACGGCCGCGTCGACGGCGTACAGCAGGCGCGCCCCGCGGTGGTAGTCGGCCTGTGTTCCCTCGCGCGCCGAACGGGTGGCAAGCGCGGTGTCCGGATACCGATCGGTACTCGTGAGCCGGCGGTAGACGTCCGCCTCCTCGACGCCCCGGTACTGTTCTTCCATGACGCGATAGGAGAGGTACGTCGCGCTGGCCTCGCGGAACCACCGCATCCGCTCGGTGAGCCTGAACCCCTGGCGTGCGTGGACGTACTCGTGAACCCAGACGCTGGCCGCCTCGCCGTCCCAGAAGCCGTGCTGGGCGACATATCCCCGGCGGTCGTACATTCGACCGTCCGAGGGCAGGGCGTTGGGCCCGATCAGGATCGTCACCTCCTCGGCGGCGGGTGGGCCCAGCGCGTACGGCGACAGGAACTCCTCGAGGAAGTAGAGTTTCCGGCCCGGGTCGACGGCCATCCCCGCGGGCGCGACGACGCGGACGGACACCCCGTCGACGTCGGCCTCCGCGGCGGCGAGGTCACCGACGAGCGCCCATCGGCCGACCCCGACGACGCCCGCGCTGTGGTTGCCCTCGACCCGCCCGAGCGGTGCCGGCAGCGCGGAGCGGGGCAGGTACGCCCAGCCCGCGCTGGCGTTCGCGAGGGCCGGGTCGACGTTCCTGACGGTGAACGTCCCGGTGCCGTTCCGTCCGGTCGCGTAGGTGACCGTGACGACCCGCTCACCGGAGATGTCCGTGACGGCGGCCCGCTCTCCCTCGAACCCCGGCCCGTCGGGCGTGGAATCCAGAAGCGCGGGCGCGAGCGCGAGGCCGGCGAGCGCGGCGACGACCGCCAGCGCGGTGGCTCCGGCGACCGTCGCGGCAGTCACGGACTGCACCGACCCGGGAACTCGGTCCATGTCTGAAAGCGACGTGGGCGGGGAGCCGCCTCGCGTTCGTCTACCCGGGACGCGAACTTAAGCGTTCGAACGACGCCCGGGCGCGCTCGCTCCCTCGGGCCGGCCCACGGCCAGGTATATCCGGGACGCGAGCGAACGAGCGACGATGACTGACACGTCGACAGCTGGGGAACTGCCCGCCGAAACGCGGGTCGGGCGGAGCGCGCTCCAGGTCGCGGACCTCGAGTCGGTGACGGCCTTCTACCGGGACGTCGTCGGCCTCCGCGTGCTCGACCGCTCCGCGGGGACGGCGACCCTCGGTGCGGGCGGGACGGCGCTCCTCCTCCTGGAGGCCGACGAGGACGCCGGCGCACGGACGGGTCCCGGCCTCTACCACAACGCCATCCGGGTCCCCTCGCGGGGGGCCCTCGGTGACGTGCTGGGGCGGGTCCGGGACGGCTGGACGCTCGGCGGAGCCTCCGACCACCGCGTGAGCGAGGCGCTGTACTTCGCCGACCCCGAGGGCAACGGGGTCGAGGTCTACCGGGACTTCCCCCGCGAGTCGTGGCCGGCGACCGAGGATGGCCGGGCCGGGATGGCGACCGACCCGCTCGACCGCTCGGCAGTCGAAGCCGCCGCCGCAGGCGAGGACCGGGTCCCCGCCGGCACCGACCTCGGCCACGTCCACCTCGAGGTCTCCTCGCTCGGTGCCGCCCGCGAGTTCTACGTCGACGCCCTCGGGTTCGTGCTCCGGGATACGTACCCCGGCGCAGTGTTCGTCGCCGCGGGTGGCTACCACCACCACGTCGGGGCCAACGTCTGGAACGAGCGGACCGGCCCCGCCGAGGGGCGGGGGCTGTCGTGGTTCGAGGTCGTCGTTCCCGAGGAGGGGTTCGACGCCGTCCGGGAACGCCTGGCCGAGGAGGGGTACACACCCACAGAAACGGACGACGGCATCGCCGTCACCGACCCGGACGGTCTCGAGGTCCGGGTCCGGGCGGAGTAGTGGGACGTCCCGGCCGGTGAGCGGGACCCCGATCCCGCTCCGCGGCGGGGGTGGCGGAAAAGTCCTTTAGTGCGGACCCTGAACAGAGCGGACGAGATGGCCGAGGCGGCCGACGACCCACGGTGTCCGGAGTGTGGCGAGCCGATCGGCCAGACCGCCACCTACTGTATGCACTGCTCGGCCGACCTCACCGACGAGCGCGAGGCTGCCGACGCGGACGGGGACGAGGCGTGGGACGCGGCCAGCGCCGCGCCGGAGGAGTCCCGGGCGCCGTCTGCCACAGACGAGTCCGGACAGCTGCTGGACCCGGACGGGCTCGTCGACAACACGCTCACTGTCCTGGTCGGTATCGGGGGCGGGGTCGTCGTCGGCACAGTGGGGACCGTCGTCTTGCTGTTCGCGACGGGCAGCGGGTGGGCACTGCTCTTCGGCCTGGCCGCGTGGCTCGGGTCGACTGCCTATCTCGTCCGCCGCCGCACCGTCCAGGCTGCGGTGTCCAGAACCGGCTACGCCATCGCTGTCGTCCTGCTGTTGGTCCCCGTGGTCGCGCTCAGCCCGGCCGCCAGCATCGACGGCGGCCTCGAGGGACGCGGCGGACTCTTCTTCGTCCTGTTCGTCTTCGTGCTGGTACCCGCTGGCATCGCCGCGACACTCGGCTGGGTCGCATCGTTGTTCGTCCCCGAAGCCGACACTGCCAGCGACGGGTGACCGCCCGCGGCCTCACCGCAATACCGTCGAAAAAGCCGACCGCTCACTCCTATTCGCGGGCGGGCTTCACTCCTCGACGTCATCCGCGAGCCGGCGGAAGGCGTCGACGATGGCCTGCTTCGCCACTGCCCCGTGGGTTGTCCAGTGGTGTGCGTAGTCGAGCATGTCGTCGTAGATGTCGGGCTTGCAGCCCGCGGCCCGGGGGTGACCGCCACCGTTGACCTGGGCGGCGACCTCGTGGCACCGTTCGAACGTCTCGGTGCCGCGGATGGACGCGGAGCCGGCGGGCTTGACGACGACTGCGGCGTCGGCGCCCTGCTCGCGGAGGTTCTCGGCGACCTCGTTCTGCGAGCAGCGGCCGTATGTCACGCCGACGGTCCAGGGGCCGACTTCCCGCAGCGTGGCGCGCTCGGTGGCTTTCTCGATCAGCGCCTCCTTCTCGACGCGCTGCTCGGCCAGGAAGTCCTCGACCTCGCTGGGCAGGTCCGCGCCGTGTTCGACTACGGTGTCGATGTACTCCTCGGGTTCGACCCAGTAGGCGTAGTCCGCAAGGTCGTCGGAGCGGGGGTCCTCGCGGACCCAGAGGTCGTGGTCGCGGGTGGCGGCCGCCAGGTCGCGGTACCGCTCCGCGAAGTCGTAGTCGAGTTCCGCGAGCGCGACGTCGGCGGTGCAGACCTCGCCGGACTCGCCGACGACGAGGTCGACGCCAGCCTCCCGGACCGTCGCCGCGAGCCCTTCGTCCCACTGGTGGTGGTCGTACCACGCCACCGACGCGACGCGGTCGGCGACGGCGTCGACCGCCGCGACGTCCTCGGGGCTGTCCGGGCACAGATCACAGACGAAGAGGTCGGTCTCGGGGGTGGCGTACTCGGCGGCCCACGCCAGCGCGTCGTCGAGGTCGTGGGGGCCCGCCGGCACCAGCTCGCCGGCGCCGCGGGCGACCCGGACGAGTGCGGTGCAGGCCAGCCCGTCGGCGTCGGGGTCGGCGATGACCGCCACGTCGCTGTCGAGCCGCTCGGCGGCCTCGCGCTCGGCCTGCTCGGCCTCGAACGAGTCGGGACTGAAAAACCCCGCCCCGGGGAGGACGGATTTCCGCCCCAGTGGGAGCCGGTCGTCGTCGATGAGCCAGTCGTCCATGCACGTGAAAGCGGGGCGGGCGGCAAAAGCGGCGCGGTCGGCGGGAAGCGGCCGGGTCGTGCGGGCCAGTGCCAGTGGCCCGCCCGGCCCCTCACTCCTCGTCGGCGAGCTGGCGGACCGTCAGGACGGGCATCGGGGCCCGGCGGACGACTGCCTCGGCGACGCTGCCGAGCAGGAAGGCGTGCTCGCCGTGGCGGCCGCGGGTGCCGGTGGCGACGAGGTCGGCGTCGATGGACTCGGCGTAGTCGATGACCTCGATAGCCGGGTCGCCCTCGCGGACGGCCGTCCTGACCGCGTCGTCGCGGTCGTCGACGAAGGAGAGCGCCTCCTCGCCGGCGGCCCGGAGCGCGTCCTCGAGTTCCTCGCGGACGTCAGGGGGGGACTCCGCGACCTCACCGGCGTCGACGACGTACAGCGCGTGGACGGCCGCGTCGAAGCGGGCCGCCAGGTCGAGCGCGACAGTCACGGCCCGCTCGGCGCTCTCGGAGCCGTCGGTCGCGACGACGACGGTGTCGAACATACCCAGTACAGGGAGGGGATGGGGCAAAAGTGGTTCGGGGTGGTCTCGCGGGTCGCGTGTCGGCCCGGCCGTCCCGACCGGGGACTTTTTGCCCCGGCTCCGCGCACACCCCTGTGTGGATATCGAGCTCGTACTCACGCCGGTCGACGGGAGCGAGGACGCCCGCCGGGCCGCGGACTACGCGGTCGCGGTCGCCAGCCGGTACGGCGCGGACCTCCACCTCCTCTTCGTGCTCGACCAGCGGGTCGCACAGGGGATCCAGGCCGGCGACGTCGAGGCCGGGGCGGTCGCCGCAACCCACCAGGAGTTCCTCTCGTCGGTGCGCGACCACCCCGAGAGCGGGCCCGTCGACATCGTCACCTCCTCGGCGGCCGGCTTCTCGACGAGCAGCCTGAGCCGGACGCCCGGCAGCGTCGTGCTCGACGCAGCGGAGGAGCTGGGCGCGGACTTTCTGGTCGTGCCCCGGGAGACGCCCGCGGACGACGTCGACGTGACCATCGGCAAGGCGGCGCTGTACATCCTCCAGTACGCCGACCAGCCGGTGCTCTCCGTCTGAACGGCCCGTAGCGACCCTTCGCAGGCCGACCGCCTCCCCGGAGCGCCTACTCCGCCAGCCGGATCCCCATCTCCAGCTCGAGGCCGCTTTCCTCTGTCGTCTCGAAGCCGACGGAGTGGTACAGCCGGACGGCGGGGTCGTTCCACCGCTCGACGGTCAGCCAGACCCGGTCGATCCCCTCCTCCTGTGCCAGACCCAGCAGCGTCTGGAGGAGTTCGGTCCCGATGCCCGCGGACTGGTAGGCCTGTAGCACGAAGATCGCGAGTTCATACGCGCCGTTCCCGTCCGGGACGAGCATGGCGTGGCCGACGACCTCGCCGTCGACGAGTGCGACGACAGTCGGACACTCCGGCCCGGTGACGGCATCGAGCCAGTCGCGGATGGCCTCCTCTCGGCTCGGCGGGATCCCCTGGGCGCGGTCCTCCGGGTCGAACCCGACGTACATCTCCACCAGCGCCTCGTAGTCGTCGTCGGCCCTGCGGACAGTGACCGGCCGGCCCTCCCGGTCGGCGAACTCCCGGGGCGGGGCGGGGAAGTCGCCGGCCGGCTCGTCGGGAAACGCTGTCATCTGAGCAGGGTCACGGAACAGCGGGCGTTTAGCAGCACGAACTCCGCGGCGTTGCTCAGGCGCACCTTCCCCATCGGGCTCCGGGTCCCGCCGGGGATGACCAGCCTGTCGTAGTCGCCAGCGTCGGCCAGCTCCACCAGCTGACTCCCGGGGTCACCCTCGACCCGCTCGACGCGCGCCTCGAAGCCGAGGTCGTCGAGGTGGTCCCGGACCCGCCGCGCGACCGCATCGACGTCGTCGCCGGTGCCGTCCCCGGCGTAGACGGCGACCGTGAGGTCGTCGCCGGCCTCCCGGGCCCGACCAACGACGGCCTCCAGGGCGGCCCCGGCGTCGTCGCCGGCGCCGACACCCAAGAGCAGTTTCATATCACTAGAGCCGACACCGAGTGGCCAAAAGCTTCCGGTCGCGGCCACGCTTCGGGGGACCGGCCCCGGGTTCCAGTCGGCGACACCCTTTTTCTCGGGGCGCGCGCAACGACTGGCATGCCCGACGACCCGGCGGACGTCGACGACCGCGACGAGGCGGAGGACGCGCCCGAGGCCGGCACCGGCGCCGGAACGGCGGAGACGGCGCCAGCGACAGAGCCAGCCGAGGCCGACGAGCCGACCGGAGCGGACGAGCCAAAGGGGGACGGGCCGGGCGAGCCGGAAGCCCGGGCGGAGACGGACGAGCCAGCCGGCACCGACGAGCCAGCGCTCCCGGAAGACGTCCGCACCTACGACCGCTTCACCAAGATCGACGGCAGCACCTACGACCGGGCCAACGACTTCCTGCGCGAGCGTACCTACATCACCGCCCGGGAGTGGGCGATCGCCCGCCTGTGTGCCGATTTCCGGACCGAGACGGGTGTCGAGATGACGAAGATCGGCGAGAACCTTCCCGAACTCGTCCCCTTCATGACCGACACCTACACTCCCCAGGCGGTCAACCAGGCCCGCGCGAGCTTCGAGGAGAAGGTCCGCAAGGCGGGGGCCACGTTCCTCTACGGGGCGATGAGTGATTTCTTCACCGCCGAGGAACTGGACGACGTGATGTACGAGGCCACCGAGGTGGCGAAGTTCCTGTTGGAGGTCGAGGGCGTCGACCTCTCCGTCGAGGAGGAACTGGAGGCCGAGGACCAGATCTCGGAGGTGATGCGGGAGGTACGCGAGCACTCCGCGGCCCTGCGCCACGACCAGGTGACCTGCCCGGAGTGTGGCCACCACTTCGAGGC
>JAZKSZ010000047.1:0-12850 GCA_036625795.1 Haloarculaceae archaeon | reverse complement strand
GCCGAGGGCGCCCACGTCTCCAGCGGGAGCCGCCGGGCCGGCCGGCTCGAACTCGGCGCCTGGAAGTGGCCCGCGCTGGGCTTCTGTGGGCTCGTCGCCGTCCTCGGCCTGGTCGTCCCTCTGGGGACGCTCGTCAGCTGGCTGTTCCGGGCCGAACCGGGCTACGCGGCCGGGGGCTACGCCTTCCGGCTGGAGTACGTCTGGAACTCCCTGTCGGTCGCAGCCGCCGCGGCTGCCGTCGCGGTGCTGGTCGCTCTCCCGGTCGGCTACCTGGCGGCCCGCGGCGACGGACTGCTCGCCTCCCTGCCCGAGCGCGCGACCTACGTCGGCTACGCCACGCCCGGCGTGGTGATGGGGCTCTCGCTCATTTTCTTCGGCCTCAACGTCGCCGGCGCGCTCTACGGCACGGTCGCGCTGCTCGTCTTCGCCTACGTCGCCCGATTCGTCCCACAGGCGGTTGGGATCGTCGAGTCGTCGGTGCTCCAGGTCGACCCCGAACACGGCGAGGCCGCCCGCTCGATGGGCGACGGGCCGCTGCGGTCGTTCCGACGGACGGTCCTCCCGCAGGTGACCCCCGGCGTCCTCGCCGGCGGGGCGCTGGTCTTCCTGACCACGATGAAGGAACTGCCGGCGACGCTGATGCTCCGCCCGTTCGGTTTCGAAACTTTCGTTACCTACATCTGGAAAGTACAGGAGGCAGGCTACTACGGCCAGGCCGCCGTGCCGGCACTCGTGCTCGTCTTCGTGTCGGCGCTCTCGATGGCGGTCATCCTGAGCCGGGAGCGATACGATGTCACGTAACGTCCGGCCCGACGCCAGCGAGGATGCCACCGCCGGGACCGGCGGGACCACGACTGACGCGGACCACGACACCATCCTCGAACTCGACGCCGTCACCCGGAGCTTCGGGCCGGAAGCGGCCGTCCAGGACCTCTCGCTGTCGGTCCGCGAGGGGGAACTGCTCACGCTTCTGGGTCCCTCGGGCTGTGGCAAGACGACCACCCTCAGGCTGATCGCCGGCCTCGACGAACCGACCGCGGGCACCGTCTCGGTCGCGGGCGAGGTCGTCGCCGGCGACGGCGTCTTCGTCCCGCCGGAGGGCCGCGACGTCGGCCTGGTCTTCCAGGACTTCGCGCTCTTTCCGCACCTCACCGTCGCGGAGAACATCGCCTTCGGGATCGACGACTGGTCCGCCGAGGAGCGCGCGGCCCGCGTCGACGAACTGCTCGAACTCGTGGAGATGACCGACCACCGCGAGAAGGCACCCAGTCAGCTGTCGGGTGGCCAGCAACAGCGCGTCGCGCTCGCCCGCTCGCTGGCCCCCGAGCCCGACATCATCCTGCTCGACGAGCCGTTCTCGAACCTGGACGTGCGCCTCCGGGTGGAGATGCGCGAGGAGGTCCGGGACATCCTCAAACGGACTGGCGTCACGGCCGTCTCGGTCACCCACGACCAGGAGGAGGCGCTCTCGATCTCCGACCGGGTGGCGATCATGAACGACGGCCGGCTCGAGCAGGTCGGGCAGCCCGAAGTCGTCTTCGAGAACCCCCGCTCCCGCTTTGTCGCCTCCTTCCTGGGCCGTGCGTCGTTTCTCACGGGCCGGGTGCGCGGCGAGACCGTCGAGACCGAACTCGGGACGCTTCCGACCGACCGGTTCAACGGCCCCGTCGAGGCCTACGACGGCGCCGAGATCGACGTGCTCGTCCGGCCCGACGACCTCCAGGCCACGCCCACGACCGAGACCGGCGCCGACGGACAGGTCGTCCACCGCCAGTACAACGGCCCCAACTTCGTCTACCGGGTCGAACTGGCGGGCGGCGACGTTGTCCGGTGTCTCCACAACCACGTCGAGACCTTCGAGCACTGCCAGCCGGTCTCCGTCGACATCGTCGCCGACCACCCGCTGGCCTGGTACCCGGCCGAGTGACCCGGCGCGATGCCCCGCTCCCCGCTCGTGACGCTGCGAACCTGGCCCTGGCTCACACCCCGAAGGCTCGCGTTCGGCCTCGCGGCGTTGGCTGCCGCCCTCGTCTTCTCCGTCAGCCACGAGGTGTTTCCGTACCACAGTCTCAACCACGACGAGGGGGTCTACCTCCAGCAGGCAGCCATGCTGCTGGAGGGGAAGCTCTCCGTCTCTCCGCCGGTCCTGGAGGCCTTCCGGCCGTGGTTCTTCGTCGCGGACGGCTCCCGGCTGTACCCGAAGTACGCGCCCGTCCCGGCGGCGATGTTCGCCGCCGGCGAACTGCTTGGCGGCTACCGGCTCGCGCTCGCCGGCATCGCCGCCGGCTGCGTGGGTCTGCTGTACGCGACCGCCGCGGAGGCCTTCGACCGCCGGACCGGCTCGCTGGCCGCCGCGCTGCTCGTCGCCTCGCCGCTCTTTCTCGTCCAGTCGAGCGTCTTCCTTCCCTACATTCCTGCGCTCCTCCTCAACCTGCTTTTCGCCTGGTCGTACCTCCGGGCCGACCGGACGGGCGACCGCCGCTTTGCCGCACTGGCCGGGCTCGCCATCGGGCTGGCCTTTTTCGCGCGGCCCTACACCGCCGTTCTCTTCGCGGCGCCGTTCGTTGCCCACGCGCTCTGGACGCTGCGCTCCCTCGACCGCGAGCCGCTCGTCCGACAGGCGGCGACTGCCGTGCTCGGTCTCGCTGGCGTGGCGGTCACCCTCGGGTACAACGCCTCCATGACTGGGTCGCCGACGACCTTCCCCTACCAGGCATTCGCCCCGCTGGACGGCCCCGGTTTCGGCTACCGGCGGATCCTGGGCTACGACCGCGTCTACTCGGTTCCGCTTGCGCTCGAAGTCCACGCCCGGGCCCTCGTCCGGTACGTCACGAACTGGACGCCCGCTGGGCTGCTGGGAACGCTCGCGGCTGCCGTCGGTCTCGGCACCGTCCTCCGCCGGCTGCCGGCCGTCGACCCCCGGAAGCTCCCCCTGGCGGGGCTCGCTGTCTCGGTTCCTCTCGGGCAACTGTACTTCTGGGGGACGCTGAACACCCTCGGTGACCTCGACCGCATCGGGGACGGGTTGCTGTACTTCCTGGGGCCGTACTACCACGTCGGCCTGCTCGTTCCGACGGCAGTCTTCGGCGCGGTCGGCCTGCTGTGGCTCTGGGACCGACTCCGGGCCCGCGCCGGTACGCTCCCCGACCGGACGCGCCTCGACCGCCGGCAGGTCCGCGTACTCGGAGCTGTCGGCCTCCTCGTCATCGCGGTTCCGGTCGGCGCGCTCGCCATTGGGGCAGTGGCTTCGCCGCTGGCCGCGAACGCCGAGGTGACCGACAGGTACGAGCGGGCCTACGACCCCTTCGAGGGGCGCTCGCTCGACGGGGCGCTGGTCTTCCTCCCCGACCCCTACGGAGACTGGCTCAACCACCCCTTCCAGGCGTTGCGCAACGACCCAGGGCTCGACGAGGGGACGGTCTACGCCCTGGAGGAGCGGCCGTTCGCGGTGCTCGATGCGGTCCCGAACCGGCCGGCCTACCGCTACGTCTTCCGGGGCGAGTGGGTACCCATCGAGGGCGAAGGGGTCACCGGCCACCTCCAGCGGGTCCGGGCGGTCGAGGGCCCGTCGGTCCACGCCGACATCCGGGCCGGGATGCCGACCTACACTCGCGGGGCGACCGTCCAGTTGTCGGGGACGGAGACGGCAAGCGCCGCACTCGAGACCGACCCGGGCGAGCCGGTCGACCTGAACCTGACCGTCAGCGGGGCAACAGCGACGGTCCGGTCGCCGGCGCTCTCCGAGCCGGTGTCGGTCCCCCTCGAGCGGCAGGGGTCGGCGGAACTCCGGATTTTCGTCGATTCCGGGACCGTAGACAGTTTCAGCTACCGGGTCGAACTGCCAGTCGACCGCGGGAACGGGTCGGTGCGTGCGCTCACACCCGCCCTGGAGGTCTGTCGGCAACCGCGTCGCTGTGGCGGCGAGGCCGCGTACGTGCCGGGGGTCCACCGCCCCAACGTCACGCTGGAGGCACGGATCCATGCCTGATTACGAACTCACGCGCCGGGACGCGCTGGCCGCGCTGGGAGCCGCGGGTGTCGGCGGTGTCGCCATCGGGGCCCTGACGCTGGGGGACGGGGGCGACGAGGGCGACACCGACCAGCCCCTGGGACGCCAGGAAGTGGCGACGGTCCAGGCCATCGCGGGGATCGTCTATCCGGGCGAAGTCTCGGGCGTGGAGGCGTTCGTCGAGCGGTACGTCCTCGGCCGTGCGCGCGACCGTCCGGAGCGCGCGCGGGGGATCTCCGAAGCGGTCACCGCTCTCGACGAGTACGCTCGGGACTGGTACGACAGCGGCTTTCTCGACCTCGCCCCCGACCAGCAGGAAGAGGCGCTCGAGGACATGGGCGTCCCGGTCGCCGACCCCGACCCCGAGGGCTCGGCCGTCGAACGGGTCCGGTTCTACCTCGTGAACGAGCTGCTGTACGCCCTGTACACGACCCCGACCGGCGCCGAACTGGTCGGGCTGGAGAACCCGCAGGGCTACCCCGGCGGGACCGACAGCTACCGGCGAGGCCCCTGAAGCGGCCGGGGACCCGTTTGCGGCGTCGGTGTCACCAGTAGTCGCCCGGAACTACCGGAACCGCTCCTCGAGACAGACCGTCAGGACCGACTTGCCGATGGCGGCCCCGCCCGAAATCGGGTCGAGCGTCGTCTCGCCGGCCCGCTCCCGGTAGGCGATGGGCACCTCCCGAACCTCGTACTCGCGCATCATCGGCCGGATCAGGAGTTCCGCCGAGAGGCCGGTGTTCTCGGTCCACTCGATCTTCTCTATGAGCTCCCGGCGGTAGGCGCGCATCCCCGTCGTGACGTCGTGAACACGCCGGCCCATCAGGACGCTCGCCAGCAGCGCGAACAGGCGGTTGCCGAGGCGGTTGAACGCCGGCATCGCATCGGCGCCGTGGTAGAGCCGGTCGCCGCTGACCACGTCGTACCCCTCGTTTATCAGCGAGAGAAACGCCGGTAGCTGCTCCATGGGATAGGTGTCGTCGCAGTCGGTCGTGACGACGACCGGGCGGTCGGCCGCGAGCAGCGCCGCCCGGACCGCGACCCCGTACCCCTGGGGTTCCTGCTCGATGACGCGGGCGCCGTGCTCGCGTGCGATCTCCGGCGTGCGGTCCGAGGAGCTGTCGACGCAGACGACCTCCGCTTCTCCCCCGGTCACGTCCTCGATGTCCGTCAGCACCGTCCCGATGGCTTCCTCCTCGTTGTAGGTCCCCATCACGACGCTGAGGTCCTCGAATCCGTACTCCATTGTCTCCCGGTCGCGCCCCGACCCTCTTGAGTTTTTAGGTTCGCCAAAAACGTGGCGAACACGGGTCCTCAGCGACCGAGCGCCCGTCTCCCACGGCCGGCGATCCCAGCCAGCAGGTCGCCGAAGCGGTGGCTCAGCTTGCCGCCGGCGTACAGCCGGAGCGTCCCGAGCAGCCCGCCAGGAACGAAGAGGATGAAGACGATGAAGACCGTGCCGGTGTACATCTGGGCCTGGCCGGTCAGCCAGATGTCGATGATCCCGTTCAGGTTCGTCCCGAACAGCTCCGTGGACTGGAGCGTCTCGGCGCCGACGAGGTCGCCCAGGAACGGCTTGATGTCGCGGTCGAAGACCTCGACGAGGTTCTCGTCGAACAGTGTCCCGTAGAACGGGCCGGCCAGCGTCCCGATCCCGCCGATGATGGTCGCGATCAGCGCCGGGCCGGCGCGCTCCAGCACGCCGAAGGCGGTCGCGGCGTTGGCCTGGTGTGCCCACGCCGCCTGCAGGACGCCTGCCAGCGCCCCGAAGGCCGCGCTGATGGCGAAGGCGGCGTTCTTGTAGTAGTAGGTGTTGATGCCGATGGCGCTGGCCCGTTCCTCGTTTTCCCGGATGGCGAGCATCACGCGCCCGAACGGGGAGTTGAGGATGCGCTGCATGATGAAATAGGAGACGACCACGACGACCCCGACCGCGAGGTACGACGAGGTCAGCGGGATGAGCTGGATCTCCGCCGGGACGTAGGGACCCACGACTGGCAGGCTGCTGATGACCCCGACAAGTGTCCCCAGTACCGGGACGTCGTTCAGGACCACCTGCGAGCCCCGGAACGGGATGAGGTTCACCCCGCCGATACCCGGGAGACCGATGATCCAGTCGAGGTCGCCCCCGGTGACCTGCAACCCGGTTTCGCCGATGTAGCCCACGACGATGAACCGGGCGAGTTCGGCGACGCCGAGGGTGATCATCGCGAAGTAGACGCCGGTCAGCCGGAACGAGACCCCGCCGATGAGTACTGCGAGCACCATCGCCAGGACCATCGCGCCGATCATCACCTGCATCAGCGGCGTCTGCGGGCCGAAAGCCGAGAGCACCGGGATGCCGGCGCTCGCGAACGCGTCCGCACGGGCGCCCAGCACCATCATCACGCCGGTCCCGAAAAACAGCGAGTGCCCGAAGGAGAGATACCCCGTGTACCCGCTGATGAAATCGAAGGAGATGGCAAACAGCGCGAGGATGAGCACCTCGAACATCAGCGACTCCTGGGGCAGGAGCAGCCGAAGGACGCCCACCGTACTCTCGCCGCCGCCTGGCTGGACGATGCTGTAGATCCCCGGATAGATGAACAGGAGCAGGATCACCAGCACGTGTAGCAGGTGGTTCCGGAGCATCGGCCCGACCCAGGAGGGGTCACGGAGCCAGGAGAACCCACGTCGCGAGACAGCGCCCTCGGTCGGGCTCCTGAGAACCGTCCCGGCGGCGGAGGCGAGATACCCCAGCCGGTCGACAGCGCCGGACAGCGAGCCCTCGGTTACCGAGGTGCGCTCGTCGGCCCCGCTGTCCGGGCCGTCCGCGTCGTCGGGGTCCCCGGGGTTTTGCGGGTCGTCTGGACCGTCGGGTTCCTCTCCGCCGTCGGGTCCCTCTCCCCCGTCGGGGTCCTCGGAGCTAATGGCCGCCCACCTCCTCCTCGCCGAGGATCCCGGTCGGCCGGACGATGAGCGTCACGACGAGCAGAATAAAGAGGAGCATCTGTGGCAGGGAGACGAAGTCGAAGACGTTCGTCGAGAGGAGGACGCCGAACTCGAAGAAGAAGCCGGCGACGGCCGCCGCGACGACGGTTCCCGTGAACGTGCCGAGGCCGCCGACGACCACGACGATGAACGCAGGGAGAAGCGCCTGGGCGCCGATGGCGACGGTCACGTTGTAGGTGCTCTGCCAGATCAGGAAGGTGCCGGCGACCCCGGCCAGCCCCGACCCGATGCCGAACACGACGGTGAACACCCGCCGGATGTCGATCCCGAGCGCCTCGGCCATCTCGTCGTCCTCGCTGCCCGCGCGGATGTACAGCCCGTACCGGGTCCGGGTCAGGAAGAGGTACACGCCGGCGACCACGACGGCCCCGACGAGGATCTCCATGACCACTACCCCGTCGACGGAGAGACCGGCCACGGTGAGGCTTTCGTCGAAGATGTCCGGACCGTAGGTGGCAGGTTCGGGCCAGGGAGTCTGGGCCTGGTTGCTCGTCCCCGCAGTGAAGAGGTTGACGAAGACCTCGGTGAGCTGCTGGAGCACCGTCGCCACCCCGAACGTGAGGAGGATCTGGTCGATCGGCGGCCGGTCGTAGAGCCGGCGGACCAGCCCGAACTCCACCAGCGACCCGAGCGCCATCAGCCCGACGAACACGAGCACGAACACCCCGAGAAGCGGAAGAAAGCCCCCCAGCCCGGTGGCGTTCGGCGAGGAGATGAGGAACAGCCCCATCGCCCCCAGGTAGGTGCCGATGGTGATGAACGCGCCGTGGGCGAAGTTGAGCACGCCCATCAGTCCGAAGATGAGCGTCAGCCCGCTGGCGAGGATGACGTAGAGGCCAGCCTGGCCGAGTCCCTGGATGAACGTCTCGAGGAGCGCGGTCGCGCCGAACTGGAGCACGGTTCCGGTCATGCTGAGAGGTGTCTGGTGAGCCGTTCCGACTCGGGGTCGACCGCGGCCGCGTCGCCCTCGTCGACGACCTGGCCGTGGTCGAGGACGTAGAACCGGTCGGCCAGGTCGAGCGCGAGCCGGAGGTTCTGTTCGACGAGCAGTACTGCGACGTCCTCGCTGACCCGGGCCAGCGCCTCGCCGACGTCGGCGACGATCTGTGGAGCCAGGCCCTCGCTCGGTTCGTCGACGAGCAGCATCTCGTTGTCGCCGACGAGCCCGCGGGCGATCGCGAGCATCTGCTGTTGGCCACCCGAGAGCGTCCCCGCGTCCTGCTGGCGTCGCTCCTCGAGCACCGGGAACGTCTCGAAGGCCGTCTCGAACGCCGCCGCCATGTCGGCTCCCGGTGGCACCGCCGCACGGACGTTCTCCTCCACGGTGAGGTTGCCGAACATCCGGCGGTCCTCCGGGATCCAGCCCATCCCGCGCTTGGCGACGGCGCTCGTCCGCTTGCCGACCATCTCCTCGCCGTTGAACCGGACGCTTCCTTCCCTGGGCGGGGTCAACTGGAGGATCGTTCGCATGGTCGTGGTCTTGCCGACGCCGTTGCGCCCGAGCAGCGCCACCACCTCGTCGGTGTCGACGTCCAGGGAAACTCCCTCGAGGATGTGGCTCTCCCCGTAGTAGGTGTGGACGTCCGCTACCTCGAGGAGGCTCACGCGACCCCCTCCCCGTCGGCAGCGTCGGCCTCCTCCCGGGTACCGGTCGCGTCGCCGGCCTCGTAGCCGCCGAGGTAGGCCTCCTGGACACGCGGGTCGCCGCGGACCTCCTCGGGGGCGTCGTCCGCGATAACGGCTCCCTGATTGAGGACGACGATCCGGTCGCTGACCGTCATCACGATGTCCATGTTGTGCTCGACCAGCAGGACGGCGTGGTCGCCGGCGACGTCCCTGATGAGGTCGATGATGTCGCCGACGCTCTCCGAGGAGACGCCGGCGTTCGGCTCGTCGAGCAGGAGCACGTCCGGGTCGCCCGCCAGCGCGATCCCGACCTCGAGTTTCCGCTTTTCCCCGTGGCTGAGATTTTGCGCCCGCTCCTCGGCGCGGTCGGCCAGCCCCACCCGCTCCAGCACCTCGTGGGCCTCTTCGAGGAACTCCTCGTAGGCCTTGTAGTTGCGCCACAGGGCGACGGAGGCGTTGCTGTGGGCCTGGGCGGCGATCCGGACGTTCTCGAGCACTGTCGAGGTGGGAAAGATATTCGTGATCTGAAATGACCGGTGGATGCCCATGGAGGCGGTCCGTTCGGGCGAGGTGTCGGTGATATCGCGGTCCTGGAACCGGATCCGCCCGGCCGTGGGTTCGAGCGCTCCGGTGAGGAGGTTGAAGAAGGTGGTCTTGCCGGCCCCGTTCGGGCCGATGAGCGAGCAGAGTTCGCCCTCCCCGAGTTCGAAGTCCACCCCGTCGACGGCCGTGATGCCGCCGAAGCGCTTCGTGAGCCCCTCGGTGGAGAGCATGCTACAGCGAGCAGTTCATCGTGTCGGCGTCGGCCTTGAGCGTGGTCTGGTCCTGGGCGAACGTCTGGGTCGGCTCCGAGGGCATGAAGGGGACGGGGTTGCCCTGGAACTGCCAGAACTGCCCCGCCTCCTCCGTGGTCGGCATCGGGTCCGAGACGGTCATCGGCGACCGGGCCTGGTTGTTGTACCCCTGGAACGTGTAGGCGCCCTCGCCTTTGGGCGTGTCCGTGACCGTCAGCCCGCTGAGCTCGTCGCGGATGTCCTGGGGGTTCGTCGAGCCGGCGGCCTGGGCCGCCTCGTGGATCGCCGACGCGCCGGTGAACATCCCGCTGGTGAACAGGTCCGGGTAGTAGCCGTACTTGTCCGTGTGGATGTTGACGAGTTCGTCGTTGACCGGGTTGTCGTACTGGTTCCAGTGGTATCGGGTGGTAAAGGGCCCGAAGTTCAGGTCCTCCAGCGCGCCCTGAGTGATGTTCCCACCGAGCGTCTGGACGATGGTCGACCCGACCAGGAAAGCCCCGACGCGGGTGGTGTAGCCGCCGGCGAAGGCGAAGTCGTACTGGTCGTTGTTCCGGACGAAGGTCCCGACCATGTCGGGCAGCGTCGAGACGGTGAAGCCGCCGATGATGGCGTCGACGCCCGCGTCGACGGCCTTCTGGAACTGGCCGGGCCAGTCCTCGGCATAGCCCGGCGGCAGGGCGGTCTGGCCCTCGACCGAGACGCCGTTGTTCTCCAGAACTCGCGAGTAGTACTGGTTGACCGACTGGCCGAAGCTGTAGTTGGCGTAGTAGATGTACACCGAACTGATGTCGGTCTCGTTGGCGATGTACTGCCCGCCGCTGAAGGCGTCCATGGCGACGTTCTCGCTGGCGCGGAACGTCTGGGGGTTGCAGAACTGGCTGTCGGCGGTCAGGTCGACCGCCGCGGCCGGACCCGCCATGTAGGGGGTCTGGGAGGGCCCCGCGATGTCGCCGGCGACGGTCTGTGCACCCGCGGAGTTGGTCACGCCGGCCAGCATATCGACGCCCTCGTTGCGCACCAGGTCACCCGCGAGCGACTGCGCCTCACCGGGGTCGTTCTTCGAGTCCCGGACGAGGATGTCGTAGGTCACGTCGCCGACGTCGATGGTCGGGTCGTCTGCCAGCCCGTCGGTTCCCGGGATGTTCGCCGGGTCGCCCTTGTAGCCCAGCGCGCTGAAAAAGCCCGCGAGCGCCTGATTCCCGTAGGGCTGGAGCGCGCCCGTGGTGGGCTGGAGCATCCCGATGGTAACCGTCCCGGAGACACTCTGCTCTGTGGACCCGCCGCCGCCATCGCCGCCACCGCCATCGCCGTCACCACCACCGCCACCGCCGCCGTTACCTCCCCCGCCACCGCCGTCCTCGGTCTCGGTATCGGTTCCGTCGCCCCCGCCGCTACATCCGGCCAGGCCGACGATTCCCGCTGCACCGAGCGTCTCGAGCACGCGCCTGCGCGTGGCTGTCTCTGAATCCATAGTCACCATCCGTACCGGGAACAGTCACAAAAAACCCTTGGAAACGCCCCGTTGTGGCCGCCACCGGCCTCCGGCGGTCGATGCCTCGTTGACCAGGCCTGGTCGGTGCTGTCCAGTCCCGGCCCGGGGTCGCCTCAGGGCAGATACGACCGGAGGTGCGTGTTGACGTCGTCGGCCCGTTCGATAAAAAAGAGGTGGGACCCGCCTTCGCCGAACGTCTGCAGGGTCACCTCGGGGAGTCTCTCGGCGAGCAGCCGCCCGTTCTCGACGGGCACGACGCGGTCCCGCTCCCCGTGGAGGACCAGCGCCGGCACCGCCAGTTCCGCGAGCCGGTCGCTGACATCGAAGGCCTCGACGCCCGCCGCCTGCCACTCCCTCGCGTGTTCGGGGGCGTCCGACGCCAGGCGCCAGTCGACGACCTCGTCGATGAGGTCCTCCGCTGCCGCCCAGAATTCATCGGTCATCGCGGGCTCCATCTTGTACCGTATCGCCTCGCGCTCGTCGTACTGCTCGGGGACGCCGAACATCCGCTCGAGGGTCGACTCCGGGATCGGTTCTTCCTCGGGGCCGCCCGGCGAGGTACAGAGCAGGGCCAGCGACGCCGCCCGGTCGAAGTCCAGGGCGTACTGCTGGGCGACCATCCCGCCCATGCTCGCGCCGACGAGGTGTGCCCGGTCGACGCCCGCGTCCACGAGGACCGCCTCGATGTCGGCCGCCATCTCTGGGACGGTGTAGGGACCGTCGGGGACGTCCGAGTCGCCGGTCCCGCGGTTGTCTGGCAGGAGGAGGTCATACTCCCCGAGCCCCTCCCGTTGCCAGTTCCACATCCAGCGCCCGTAGCCCAGCCCCTCGACGAGGACGACCGTCTCGCCGCCGGGCGTGCCGGCGCGCTCGTAGGCGATCCGGACGCCATCGCTGTCGGCGTACTCCATACCCCCACGGCGGCGGCCGCGAACTTGAACGTTCAGGCCGCGTCCTCGGCGGCCAGGCGGCCGGCGACGTAGCCGGTCGCGATGGAGACGCCGCTCCCGGATTTCTCGGCGGCGAAGTCGTAGCCCCCGAGCACGCTTCCCGCCGCCCGGAGATTGGCGAACTCCGGTGTCCCCCGCCGGTCCAGCGGCCGGAGTCCGTCGTCGGTCTCGACACCGAAGCGGGCGAAGGGGTGGTCGCCCAGCGCCGCCTTCGCAGCCCACGCCGAGCGGTCCTCGGGGGCGGGGACGTGACAGCCGAAGACCGGCTCCCGGACTGCTTCCCGACCCCCCTCGACCCCGCCGCCGACCAGCCCGCCCGTCGCCAGGACAACGGCCTCGGTTTCCATCCGGCGCTCGCCATCGGGAGTCTCGACAGTCAGCGCCGCGATGTCGCCGTCGACTGTCTCCGCACCCCTGACCCGATGCCCCGTCAGCAGGTCGACGTCGGCCGCCTCGAGTGCCCCCTGGAGGCGGCGCTCGAGCCGTCGGCCGGGAACGCTCGGGGGCCCGGTCGGGACCTCGAAGACGGGGCTCTCGACAGTCGCCGCGAGTTCGGCCCGCAACCTCTCGGTCGCCTCGAAGCCGAGTACCGCAGGCAGGCCGATCCGGCGGTCGGTGTCGTCGTGCATCAGGATGTCCCGGGAGAGTTCGTCGTGGAACCGCTCGAACACCTCCCGTGTGTCGTCACGGTCGTGGGCGTCGTCGAGGGCGGTCGCGAGGTCGGTCGTCTCGGGCACCCCTTCGAGGTCGACCGGGAGGCCGACGGCGGTACCCCACACCTCGTACGGCAGCGTCTCGTCGAGGCGGTCGGCCGCCAGCGCCGCGTCGAACTCGGTGAGTTCCTCGAAGCCCACGAGCGTGGTCCGCTGCTCCCGGCTGGCGACCCCCGGCGCGACCGTCGCCGGGTAGCGGGCCGTCGGTTTGAGATGTCCCAGATAGGTGGGGACCAGCGCGTTCCGGTCGTCCCCGCCGCCGGCGTAGGCCTCGC
>JAZKSZ010000046.1:0-12987 GCA_036625795.1 Haloarculaceae archaeon | reverse complement strand
TCGAGAACGTCCCCTCCTCGCCGACCCTGAGCCTCCGGGAGGTGGCCGCGAACGCCCGGACGGTCCTCCGGGGGGTCGACACCTGGCTCGCCGGTATCGGTCTGTTCTGTTCGACCGGACTCAACCTCACCGTGCTCGGGCTCTGGGGCGTCCCCTACGTCGCGCAGGTGTACGACCAGTCGGTCACGGCCGCCTCGACGACCGTGCTCCTGGGGAGCGTCGGCCTCCTGCTCGGCCCACCCGTCATCGGCCGGGTCTCGGACTGGCTGGGCGTGCGCACGCGGCTGATGGTCGCCGGCGCGGTGCTGTACACCGGCTCCTTCGCGCTGCTGGCGCTCGCGGGCAAGCCCCCGCTGTGGACCGTCGGCGTGGCCTTCTTTACCGTCAGCTTCCTCGCCGGGGGGTACGCCCTGGGGTACACGGTCGTCAAGGAGGGCTACGGGAGCGGTGCCAGCGGTGTCGCCACGGGAACGGTCAACGCGCTGGCCTTCAGCGGCGCGGCCGTCTTCCCGACCGTGATGGGGGCGATCCTCGACACCTACTGGACCGGCCAGACCGTCGGCGGCGCCCGCGTCTACACCCTCTTTGGCTACCGGCTCCTGTTCGCGCTCGCGGCGACCTCCGGGCTCGTCTCCCTCGTCTGTGTCACCTGGCTCCACATCCGGACCTCGCGGGCGGAGGAGCCCGGGAGTGAGGCGCCCGCAGGGGCCTGAGGTGAGGCGCACGCGGGGCCTGAGCGGAGTCGCCGGCGTGTCCGTCTGCACACCACCGGAGGCTACCGAGTGACCGAGCTTTATGAGCGGTCCCGCCGAACGGTCGAGTGCAATGGATTTCGGACTCGACGACAAGACGGCACTTGTCACGGGCGGTGCGGGTCGCATCGGTAGCGAGGACTGTCACACACTGGCCGACGAAGGCGCGGAGGTCGTGGTGCTGGACGTCGACGAGGACGGCGCCCAGGAGGTCGCCGACGAGGTCGAGGAAAACGGCGGGGACGCGATCGCCGCGGTCTGTGACCTCACGGACCGCGAGCAGGTCGCGGAGACGGTCGAGGAGCTGCGCGAGGCGACCGGCGGGATCGACGTGCTCGTCAACAACGCCGGCATGGTCGACGCCACCGGCCGGGCCGGCGAACTCGACGAGGACCTGTGGGACCGGGACGTCCTGATCAACCTCACCGGCACGTACAACATCACCAAGGAGATCTTCCCCGCGATGCGCGAGCGCGGCTGGGGCCGGATCATCACGATGTCCTCGATGGCCGGCTGGTACGGTGGCTTCGGCCAGCTCTCCTACTCCACCACGAAGGCCGGACTCATCGGCTTCGGCAAGACGCTGGCCCTCGAAGGTGCTCCGGACGGGGTCACCTCGAACATCGTCGCCCCCAACATCGTCGTCGCGGACCTGGCCGACCTGACGCCCGACGAACTCGAGGAGATCAGTCCCCACTACGCCGACATCGCCCGCGCGACACCGATGGGCCACCTGGGGACGGAGGCCGACGTAGCGAACCTCACCGCCTACCTGGCCTCCGAGCAGGCCTCCTACGTGACGGGACAGGTCATGGGCGCGACCGGCGGCGTCGACCTGTTCACCTACTGAGACCCACAGTCGCTGGACCGCGAACCGACGCGGCTACTCGCCGAGGACGCCGTCCTCGGCCAGCCGGTCGAGCGCCTCCTCGTCGTAGCCGGCCTCCGCCAGCAAGTCGCGGGTGTCCGCGCCGTGGCCCGGCGGGCCAGCCTCCGCGCCGTCGGCGGGCTCCGAGGAATGGACCGGGAAGCCGATCCGCGGGGTGTCGGTGCTCTCGTCGACCAGGTCCCGGGCTGCGACGTGGTCGCTGTCGTACGCTTCGGCGGGCGTGCGGACCGGCGCGACCATCGCCTCCACGTCCCCGAGTTCGTCCTCCCACTCCGCGCGGGTCTTCCCGGCGAAAATGTCCTCGAGCTCCTCGCGGACCGCCGCGAGTTCCGCGGGGTCGTCGGTGTTGTGGCTGTCGACGAGGTCCTCCCGGCCCACGGCCTCGCAGAAGGTCTGCCAGAACTTCGGTTCGAGGGCCGCGATGGTGACGTACTCGCCGTCGGCGGTCTCGTAGACGTCGTACCACGGCAGGCCGCCGCTGAGCGTCGTCGCGCCGGGCCGGGGGTCGCCGCCGGTCAGCCCCTCGTGGGCGACCGCCTGGGAGAACGAGAGGATGACGTCGGTCATCGCCACGTCGACGTACTCGCCGCCGGTATTTCCGAGTTCCCGGGAGGCGAGCGCGCCGACGATGCCGAAGGCCGACAGGAGGCCACCGGCCATGTCGGCGACGGGGTAGCCGGGGATCTGCGGGGCCATCTCGGGGTCCTCGCGAGTCATGTCCAGCAGGCCCGCCATCCCGATGTAGTTGAGGTCGTGGCCCACCCGGTCCTCGTGGGGGCCGGCCTGGCCGAAGCCGGTCAGCGAGCAGTAGACGATGTCGGAATTCCGTTCGCGGACGGACTCGTAGTCGACGCCGAGCCGGTCGACGACGCCCGGCCGGAACTGCTCGAAGACGACGTCGGCGGTCTCCACCAACTCCATGAACGCCTCGTGGCCCTCGTCGTCCTTGAGGTCGAGCGCGACGCTCCGTTTCCCGCGGTTGACCGCGTCGAAGAGGGCACCGACGCCGCCCTCGGTCTGGGGCGGGGAGTAGCGGGCGCCGTCGCCGACGTCCACAGTTTCCACTTTGATCACGTCCGCGCCCGCGTCCGCCAGCAGTTGCGTGGCGTACGGGCCCGGGAGCAGTTGCGAGAGGTCGAGAACGCGCACTCCGTCGAGTCGCATACCCCTCCTGCCGCGGCCAGGGAAATAAGCGTGCAGGGTCCGCGCGGTTCCCGGCGTGGCCGGGGCTCTATCTCCCGCCGCCCTCGGGGCGATGTCGTCAACCTATAAGTCGCTGCCGGATGATGCTACCAAATGTCTATGATGGACGTCCAACTCACCATCGACAAGATCATCGGCCGCGCCGAAGAGCTGTTCCCGGAGCGGGAGATCGTCACGCTCCAGCCGGACGGCTCGAAACACCGCTACACGTACGCCGACGCAGCCGACCGGGTCGCCCAGCTGGGTCACGCGCTGGACGAACTCGGTGTCAGCGAGGGCGGCCGGGTCGGCGCGGTCGCGATGAACCACTACCGACACCTCGAACTCTACTTCGCGCCGGGCTGTACGGGCCGCAGCCTCCACATGTGCAACATGCGGCTGCCCGACGGCCACTTCCAGTTCACGGTCAACGACGCAGCCGACGAGGTGCTGTTCGTCGACCCCGCGCTGATGGAGAAAGTCGAGGCCAACGCCGACGAACTGGACACCGTCGAGCAGTACGTCGTGCTGGCCGACGAGGTACCCGAGACGAGCCTGGAGCCGGTCGTCTCCTACGAGGAGCTCATCGACGGTCACCCCACCGAGTACGAGTGGCCCGACCTCGACGAGGACCAGGAGTACGGGATGTGTCACACCTCGGGGACCACGGGCAAGCCCAAGGGCGTCCAGTACAGCCACCGCGCAATCTACCTCCACAGCGTGATGACCGGCCACACCGACGCCAACGGGATCGGCGAGTCCGACGTCACGCTGCCGGTGGTGCCGATGTTCCACGCCAACGGCTGGGGGGTGCCCTACGCCTCGACGCTGGTCGGGGCCAAGCAGGTGTTCCCGACGGTCCACACCGACCCCGAGAGCATCGCGCGGCTGATCGACGAGGAGGAGGTGACCTTCTCGGCAGCGGTGCCGACCATCTGGCTGGAGATGGCCGAGTTCCTCGACGAGAACCCCGAAGTCGATATCTCCAATATCCAGCGACTCACGGTCGGCGGGTCGGCACCGCCGGAGTCGCTCATCCGGAAGTACGACGAGGAGTACGACGCGCCGATCATCCAGGGCTGGGGGATGACCGAGACCACGCCGCTTGGCTCGCTGTCGACCCTCCGGAAGGAACTCCAGGACGCTCCCCCGGAGGAGCGCTACGAGAAACGCGCCAAGGCCGGCTTCCCAGTGCCGGGCATCGAGGTCCGGATCCGCGACGACGACGGCAACGTCGTCCCGAAGGACGGCGAGACGATGGGCGAACTCGAGGTCCGGGGGCCGTGGGTGCTCGACAGCTACCACAACCGCCCGGAGGCGAACGCCGAATCGTTCACCGAGGACGGCTGGTTCAAGACCGGCGACATCGCCACGCAGGACGAGGACGGCTACATCGACCTGGTCGACCGGGAGAAAGACGTCATCAAGAGTGGCGGCGAGTGGATCTCGAGTGTCGACCTCGAGAACGAGCTGATCGGCCACGAGGCGGTCAGCGAGGCTTCTGTCATCGCCGTCCCCCACGCGAAATGGCAGGAGCGGCCGATGGCGTGTGTCGTCCTCCGGGACGGGATGGAGGCGACCGCCGAGGAACTGAACGAGCACCTCGCGGAGACCTACCCCGACTGGTGGCTCCCCGACGAGTACCAGTTCCTCGACGAGATCCCCAAGACCTCCACCGGGAAATTCGACAAGAAGACGCTGCGGGACCGCTTCGACGACGTGGTCCTGGGCGAGAGCGAAGAGGCCGACGACTGAGGCCGGCGCGACGCCAGTCGGTCGCCCGTCTCAGTCCAGTTCCGTCCTGATCTCGTTGCCACAGTTCCGGCAGGTCGTCGTCGTGACCCGCTCGTCGGCGTCGAGGTCGACGTCGTGCTCGGCGTGCTCCTCGCAGGCTGGACAGGTGAACTTCGAGACCGTCTCGTCCATGCCGGGCGGTGCGCCCAGCGCGATCGCCCGGACCCCCTCGTCCCGGTCCTCGGCGACGTAGCCGTGCTGGAACTCGCCGGGCGCGAAGCGCACTGCTTCGCCGGCCGACAGCGTCATGCTCGCGTTCCCGTCCTCGGTATCCCAGGTCGCCTCACCCTCCAGGATGATGAAGATCTCTTCCTGCCTCTCGTGGGTGTGGTACCCGCCGGAGAAGACCTCGCCGGGCTCCAGGTGGTAGTACTTGACCGCCAGGTCGGTCGCGCCCAGCGCCTCGTCGAGCGCGTAGCGGCCGTGGCCGGTCGAGAGCGCTGCCGGTGGGACTTCCTCCAGTGTCACTTTCTCCATGCGGCCCCCTCTCACCGGGCCGGCAAATAGCTGGGGGGGCGCCGCGGACGCGGGTGTGACGCGGCGGCTATGGTTTTTACCTCCGGGCCGTCTGTAGGTGGTATGCTCAAGATCGTCGCGCTGGTCGAGAAGCGGGCGGACATGGCCTGGGACGACTTCCTCGAGTACTGGGACGAGGAACACGTCAAGGTCATCTCCGAGGTGCCCAACTTGAAGCGGTACACCATCGCGCCCGCGATCAAACCCGAGGACGCCCCCTACGACGGGGTCGCGGAGTTGTACTTCGAGTCTACCGAGGCCATCCAGGAGGGATTTACCGAGGAACTGGACCGGAAGATCCGCGAGGACGAAGCCCGGTTCCTGGATAGCGTCGATACCTTCGTCGCAGCCGAACAGACGCAGATCGACGAAACCTGAACACCGGTACGTAGTCCCAGGATCTCGGTCGCTCCGGTGGACTCGCGGGGGTCTCGCGAGCGGAGCGGACGCGAGCGCAGCGAGCGTCCCGCGGAGCGAGTGAGACCACGCGAGGGAACGACCGACTGACCGAGCGAAGCGAGGGAAGGAGGGAGTGGACTCGCGGGGATTTGAACCACGCGAAGACGGTCGTCTCGCTACGCTCGACGCTGCGTCTTCTCTACTTCAAATCCGCGCTCGACCATTCTCGCTCGCTCGAAAACTCGCTCGCTCCGATGGACTCGCGGGGATTTGAACCCCGGGCCTTCCCCGTGCCAGGGGGATGATCTACCACTGATCTACGAGCCCGCGGCCGACAGTTTCCGACCTGGCAGTTTAAGCCTATCGAACTCCCGGCCGCCGAACCGAGCTGGGGCGTGACGGAGACACAGCCCGGGGAAACCGTGCCGGGGAAACCGGTGACACAACCCATAGGGCTATGTGGGCCGACCTACAATCCCCAGAGAGGCGAGATGGCTGGAACAGGCGAACCCGTGGTCCTGATCGTCGAGGACGAGCGCGACGTCGCCGAGACCTACGAGCTCTGGCTGGAGGGGCGCTACGAGGTCCGCAGGGCCAGAAGCGGCGACGAGGGACTCGCTCGGCTCGACGACGCCGTCGACGTGGTGTTGCTCGACCGGAAGATGCCCGGGCTGTCCGGCGACGAACTCCTCGAGCGGATCCGCGACCGCGGGCTGGACTGCCGGGTGGCGATGGTGACGGGTGTCGAACCGGACTTCGACATCCTCGAGATGGGCTTTGACACCTACCTCTCGAAGCCGGTCCGGCAGGAACAGCTCAGGGAGACCGTCGACGCACTGCTGACCCGCTCGGAGTACGACAGCCTGCTCCAGCGGTACTACGCCCTGGTCGAAACGCGGGCGACGCTCGAGGCCACCAAAGACGAGGAAGCCCTGGCCGAGAGCGCGGAGTACCGCCGGCTCTCCGCGGAGATCGATGACCTCCGTGGCCGGCTCTCCGAGACCATCGGCGACACTGCGGACGACGAGGAGTTCATCGCGACCATCCGGAGGGTCGATGATGACCGAGACGACTGACTACGAGGCGTACGACCTTTCGAGCGCACTCGACGTCGAGCCACTGCAGACGGTGCCGGCGGGGACTGCGCTACTCATCTCCGGCCCGGCGATGACGGGGAAAGACGCCCTCCTGCAGTCGTTTCTCGCCGACGGGCTGGCCCACGGTGAGGCCGCCGTCGCCGTCACGACCAGCGGCCCGGCCGAAGGGTTCGTCGACGATATCCACGCCCGGGCCGAGTTCGAGGGACGCGCGCTCAGCGTCGTCGACTGCCGTGCCGAAGGGAGCCGCGAGAGCCAGGAACTCGGCAACGGTAGTCACGTCCACCGGGTGTCCGACCCGGCCGACCTGACGAGCATCGGCGTCACCATCACGGAGGCGCTCGACCGCGTCAACGTGGGCGGGTACGACCGCGGCCGGTTCGGGCTGACCTCGCTGTCGACCATGCTGACCTACACCGACGAGGAGACGGTCTTCAAGTTCTGTCACGTCCTGGCCTCGCGGCTCCAGGGGGCGGGCTTTATCGGGCTGTTCACCATCGACGAGAGCGCCCACGACCAGCAGACCCTGCAGGTGATCAAACAGAACTTCGACGGGCAGGTGCAGGTACGCGAGCACGAGGACGGGCGCCAGGTCCGCGTCCGCGGGCTCGGCGGCGACCCCTCCCCCTGGCAGGCGCTGTAGCCGGCACTTGGCAGTCGGCCGAGGCACTGGCCAGCCGCTATCGTTATTTGGCTGTGGCCGCCCGTGAGCGTATGGAGGTCACGCTGCTGGAATCCACCCCGGACCCCGAACGCCTCATCTGTCAGGCTGCCCGCAACGACTACATGGAGGACTTTGTCGCCGAGACGCCCTTCGAGGAGGTGATGGACAGCGTCGACGGCGACACCCCCCAGGAGCGCAAGGAGACGCTGATCGCCCACCTGATGGACCACGGGCACTTCGGCCCCTTCGAGCACCCCCAGGCTACCTTCGCAGTCAAGGGAGTCAGCCGCTCGTGTATGGCACAGATCACCCGCCACCGCCACGTCTCCTTCGACGTCCAGTCGATGCGCTACGTCGCCTTCGACGACGTCGATCCCGCCGACGTCCGCGACGGGGAGCTAGTCGTCGTTCCGCCCTCGGCGACCGACCCGGACTGGGTCGGCCGCAACCAGCGCACCGCCGAGGTCGACGAGGACGACGTAAAGCGGCGCGAACAGGTGTTCCGCGAGACGGTCGCCGACGCCGTCGAGAGCTACCAGGAACTCCTCGACCTGGGAATGCCGCCGGAGGATGCCCGCTTCGTGCTCCCCATCGGCACGAAGGTCAACATCGTGATGTCGATGAATGTAAGAATGTTGATGCATATAGCCGATATGCGCGCTGCAGCGGATGCCCAGTGGGAGGTGCGTAACATGACAGAAGAGATGCTGAACCTCGCCGCAGAGTGGTGTCCGGTCACCTTTGATTACTACGAACGGGAGATGAAAGGCCGGAAGAACCGGCTTGCGCCCTGAGGCGGCCGCCAGCGATTCCGTGCGGCCGGTCAACAGCAGCGCACGTCAGCGAGGTCGAACCCCACGAGGACAGCGCAGACGCCGACTGCTGACGGCTCCGCCAAGAGAACATAAACAGCATCGCCGATAGCAGCGAGGGCTACGCCTCCAAACAGAAGGCCAGACAGGGCAGGGTATCGAGCGCGTGAAGGAGAACGCGGCCGACGCGAGTGTCGGGGAGCCGGAAGCCGAGCTGGACCGTGGGTCGCGCCAGAACGCGAGAATCGGCGATGGATTATTTTAGAAGGGGGTAAACTTGGGGGTATGGGTGTTGATAGCGCAGGGCCCGACCCGGCCACGGACCCTCGTGCGGACTACGACTACCAAGGTGGCACGGAGACGACTCCCGACCTCGTCACGGCGCTCGAGTCGCGCGTCGACGGTGAGGTGCGGTTCGACGAGTACTCCCGCCAGCTGTACGCGACCGACGCCAGCAACTACGAGGTGACGCCGGTCGGGGTCGTCTTCCCGCAGTCGGCCGCGGACGTGGCAGCCGCCGTCTCGCTGTGTGCCGACCGGGACGTGCCGGTGCTCCCGCGCGGCGGCGGGACCAGCCTCGCCGGCCAGACAGTCAACGAGGCCGTCGTCCTCGACTTCACCCGGCACATGGACCGGGTTCACGAGGTCGACCCCGACGAGCAGAAGGCCCGCGCCGACCCGGGCGTCTACATCGGCGACCTGAACGCCGCACTCGCCGACCACGACCTGAAGTTCGCGCCGGACCCGGCGTGGGGCGACAAGAGCGCGCTCGGCGGCGCCGTGGGCAACAACACGACCGGTGCACACTCGCTACAGTACGGCAAGACCGACGCCTACATCGAGTCCTGCGAGGTCGTCCTCGCGGACGGGACCGTCACGGAGTTCGGCGAGATAGCGGTCGACGAGTTGCGCGAGCGGGCCGACCCGGACGGTGACGCGGAGGCACGGATCTACGCGGCGGTCGCGGGGGTACTCGACGAGCGCGAGACCGTCGCGGACGCCTACCCCGACCTCAAGCGGAACGTCTCGGGGTACAATCTCGACCGGCTGATCGACGAGGCCGAAACCGGGACGGTCAATCTCGCGCGCATGCTCGCGGGTAGCGAGGGGACGCTCGCGGTGCTGACGGAGGTGACCGTCGCGCTGGAGCCGGTTCCCGAGACGAAGTCGATGGCCCTGCTGCAGTACGACGACCTGATCGAGGCGCTCGCGGACGTGGCGCCGATCCTCGAACACGACCCGGCGGCGGTGGAGGTACTCGATGACGTGCTGCTGGGGCTGGCGAGCGAGACCGAGGAGTTCCGCACCCTGGTCGAGGACCTGCTCGAGCCGGACACCGAGGCGGTCCTACTGGTCGAGTTCTACGCCGAGGACGACGACGAGGGCCGGGAGAAGGTGGCCGGCCTGCTCGCCGACCGGTTCCCCGACAGCGACCCTGAAGCCACACCTCCGGACGGGGCAGTCGAGACGGACGACCCGGTCCGAGTGCGAGCGGCCAGGGAGGCTCACGACGACGAGGAACGCGGCCGGTTCTGGAAACTCCGCAAGAGCGGGCTGCCGATCCTGCTCGGGCGGACCAGCGACGCCAAACACATCAGTTTCATCGAGGACACGGCGGTCCCGCCGGAGCAGCTTCCCGACTACGTCGCCGACTTCCAGGAGTTACTGGAGGCCGAGGATACCTTCGCCAGCTTCTACGCCCACGCCGGGCCGGGCTGTCTCCACATCCGGCCGCTGGTCAACATGAAGACCCTCGACGGGGTGGAGACGATGGCCGCCATCGCTGAAGGCGCCTCCGACCTCGTCGTCGAGTACGGGGGCAGCGTCTCCGGCGAGCACGGTGACGGGCGCGCGCGAAGCCGGTTCAACCACAAGCTGTACGGCGACCGGGTCTGGACGCTCTCGCGGGAGCTGAAGGAGGCCTTTGATCCCGACTGGCTGCTCAACCCGGGGCAGGTGGTCGGCTACCGGGACGTCCCGGAGGGGGTGCCGGACCGCGCCCGGGCGGTCACACTGACCGAGAACCTGCGGTTCGACCCCGAGTACGACTTCGACCTCGGCTTCGAGCCGGAGCTGGAGTGGGACAACGAGAACGGCATGCAGGGGATGGTCGAACTCTGTCACGGCTGTGGCGGCTGTCGCGGCCCCCAGGAGACGACCGGCGGCGTGATGTGTCCGACCTTCCGGGCCAGCGAGGAGGAGATCACCTCGACGCGCGGTCGGGCGAACATGCTCCGGCAGGCGATGAGCGGCGACCTCCCCGAGGACCCGACAAACGAGGAGTTCGTCTCGGAGGTGATGGACCTGTGTATCGGCTGCAAGGGCTGCAAGCGTGACTGTCCGAGCGAGGTCGACATGGCGAAGCTGAAGACGGAGGTTGAGTACCAGGCCCACCAGGAGGGGGCGACCACACTCCGGGACCGGGTCTTCGCCCACATCGACAGCGTGAGCCGGCTGGCGAGCGCGCTGGCACCGCTGTCGAACTGGGCGCAGAAACTCCCGGGAAGCGGGTTCATCGCCGAGAAGACCCTGGGGATCGCCCGCGAGCGCGAGCTGCCGACCTTCCGGCGGCAGACGTTCACCGACTGGATGAACCGGCGCGACCCCGCCGTCGACCCCGAGGACGCGGTCCGGAAGGTCGTCATGTTCCCTGACACCTACACCAACTACAGCCACCCCGAGGCCGGGAAGGCCGCCGTCCGGGTGCTCGAGGCGGCGGGCGTCCACGTCCGCCTGGCCGAAGGCGTCGCGCCCAGCGGCCGGGCGGCACACTCGAAGGCGTTTATCGACACGGCTCGCGAGCGGGCGCGGAGGAACGTCCGCGAACTGGCGTCGTATCTCTCGGAGGGGTTCGACATCGTGGTCGTCGAGCCCTCCGACGCGGTGATGTTCCAGTCCGACTACCTGGACCTGCTCGCCAGCGACACCGCCGAGCGGGTCGCGCGCAACGCTTACGAGGTCTGTGAGTACCTGGACCGCCACCGGCTCGACGAGCACGTCGAGTTCGAGGCGCCCGAGGAGACGCTCACCTACCACGGCCACTGCCACCAGACGGCGATCAAGCGTGACCACCACGCGGTCGGCGTGCTCCGGCGGGCCGGCTACACGGTCGACGCGCTGGACTCGGGCTGCTGTGGGATGGCCGGCTCCTTCGGCTACGAGGCGGAACACTACTCGATGAGCCGGGCTATCGCCTCCATCCTCGCGGACCAGATCGCGGAGAGTCCGGGCGACCGGGTCGTCGCACCGGGCGCCTCGTGCCGGTCACAGCTCGGCGACGGGATCGTCGAGGAGGAGGGCGGACCGCCCCACCCCGTCGAGCCGCTCGCAGAGGCACTGCCGGGGCGGTAGCGCCCCCCGGTCGGCAGACACAGCGTTTTTTGTGCCGGCCAGCAGACGTACCGAACAGATGACCCGAGGGTTGGGGACGGTAGGCCTCGTCGCGGTGTTGGTGTTCGGAGCGGTCGCCGTGGCCCCCGTGCTCGCGACGGCATCGTCCCCCCTGGACGCGGGACCGGATTCCGCCGCGGACGCCGGGGTCGCACCACAGACCGCTCCCGACCCGCTGCCACAGTCGACGCCCGAAGGGTTCGACAGCACCGTCTTCCGGGTCACGACCTACGAGAACGGCTCGGCGCGGTGGACGCTGCAGTACCTGCGCCTGCTCGAGAACGACTCGGAGGTGGCGACCTTCGAGGACTACGCCGCCGAGTTCGAGCGCACCGAGCCGCAGTTCGTCCGGGACTTCCGGACCCGGGCCGAGCGGCTGACGAGCTTCGGGACGGACGCCACCGGCCGGAACATGACGGCGACTGATTTCCAGCGGTCGGCGTCCGTGCGCCCGCAGATCGGGGGCGCACAGGCCGTTGGCGTCGTCGAACTCTCCTTCCTGTGGGGCGGGTTCGCAGAGCTCCGCGCGGACCGCGTGGTCGTCTCCGACGTCTTCGAGGGCGGGATGTACATCGGGGCCGACCAGCGGCTCGTGTTCGGCCACGGCCCGAACCTCACCTTCGCGGCAGTCGACCCGCCGGCGGACGCACTCGCCGGGGAGAACCTGACGGACAGCGACACGGTCACCTGGGTCGGTGAACGGCAGTTCTCCGATGCCCGCCCACGCGTGGTGTACGCACCGGCCGGAGGGGGACCGGGTACGGCGACGGGAACACCCGGAACCGCGACACCCGGTCCGGGCACGGGAACCGACACCCCCGGGTCGGGCGGCCCCGGTGACGGACCCGACGGACAGTCCACGGATGCAGGCGGCGGCTCGGGGCTGATGCTCCCGCTCGCGCTCGGAGTGGTGTTTCTCCTCGGGCTGGGCCTGGCCTGGTACGGCGACATGCTGCCGACCGGCGGCGCAGGGCCTACCGACGCCGAGGGCTCCGACGGAGCGGGCGGCCCGTCGGCTGCCGACCCGGCCTCGCCCGGAACCGAGGAGCCCGCCCAAGCCGTGACTCCTGCCGTCTCCGAGGAGGAACTGCTCTCCGACGAGGACCGGGTTCAGAAGCTGCTCGAGGAAAACGGCGGGCGGATGAAACAGGTCGACATCGTCGACGCGACCGAGTGGTCGAAGTCGAAGGTGAGTATGCTCCTGTCCGAGATGGAAGAAGAAGGGGAGATCAGCAAGCTCCGAGTCGGCCGGGAAAACATCATCAGCCTCAGCGGCCACGAGCCCGACGCCGCCGGCTCACCCTTCGACGAAGAGTGACGAAACGCAATCGTTAAAGGTACTCTGTCGCTACGTCTGCTTGCGTTGAACGGGCTCCGATAGTGTAGTCCGGCCAATCATATTGCCCTCTCGAGGCAATGACCAGGGTTCGAATCCCTGTCGGAGCACTCCAATCCGGCTTCCTTCTTGCGGTTCTGGTTTGCGAAGAACCAG
>JAZKSZ010000045.1:0-13136 GCA_036625795.1 Haloarculaceae archaeon | reverse complement strand
GCGTACTCGTCCTGCTCCTCGCGGGTGACGCCGTACTCCTCGGCGACCTTCTCGGCGGTCTGGCCCATCGGGAGGTTCTCCATCCCGTAGCGCTCGTCGAGCCCGGGGTACATCTCGCCGGAGCCTCCGCCCATCTTCACGCGGCTCATGTTCTCGACACCGCCGGCGACGATGGCCTGGCGGGTGCCCGCGCGGATCTGGTCGGCAGCCTGGATGATCGCCTGCGCCGATGAGGCACACTGGCGGTCGACCGTCGTCCCCGGAACTTCCTCGCCGAGTTCGGAGAACATGGCGATCTGGCGGGCGATGTTGGTCGACTGCTCGTCGCGCTGCTGGGCACAGCCCCAGACGACGTCCTCGACGTCCTCGCCGGTGAGTCCCGTCCGGGCGAGCATCTCGTCGACCAGCGGGATCGACAGGTCCTCGCTTCGCACGTCCGCGAAGACGCCGTCTTCCTTGCCCTGCGGTGTCCGTACTGCTTCGACGATGACTGGAGTGTTACTTGTCACAAAAGAACTGACTCGACCTGGACGCATCACTGGCGCGAAAGGGGTCAGTGTTGCCGTCTACCCGACCGTGTGCACGTGAGCTGAGAGGACATTTGTCGTGGCCCCGCGGCCGGCGACGGCGCCCGGAAAGCCCCCCGCCCAGGGCGCTCGGACCCAGCGGCCGGAGTCAGTAGAAGGTCTCGCCGTGTTTGGCCTTCTCGACCAGCAGGTCACAGGGCAGCGTCTCGGCGAGTTTGTTCGTGTCCTCGTGGCGGCTGGCGACCTCGGTCAGCTTCCGGAGGACCGTCTCGAGTCCGACCTCGTCGGCCTTCTCCAGGGGGCCCATCGGCCAGTTGCCGCCCAGCCGGGCCCCGGTGTCGATGTCCTCGGCGCTGGCGACGTCGTTCTCGACCATCTTGGCAGCCTCGTTGACGATGGGCGCCCACACCAGCAGCGTGTCGAAGCCCTGACCGGCGTCGATGGGGATGTCGGGCTCGTCCTGGTCGCTGTAGTCGTAGTAGCCGGCACCGGCCTTCCGCCCGTACCGCCCTTTCTCGTAGAGCTGGTGGAGGATCGGACACACTTCGGTGTCGTAGGCCATCGGGCGGTCGTCCTCCAGATGGTCCCCCTCTCCCTCGACGCGGATCTGGATGCCGCCGGTGTAGTCGGCGAGCTCGAAGGGACCCATCGGGAACCCCTCCTTGTACTTCATCGCCGAGTCGACCTCCCGCATGGAGTGCTCGCCGCGGTAGACCATCCAGGCCGCCCCCTCGCCGTAGGGGCGCATCAGCCGGTTCACGATGAACGAGGGGATATCCATCTTGCAGCGGATCGGCGTCTTCCCGAAGGATTCGATGAGCGCCTCGGCGGTGTCACCGACCTCCTCGGGGGCGTACTCGGTCATGATGACCTCGACCAGGTCCATCAGCATCGGGGGGTTGAACCAGTGGGTGCCGACGACCTGGTCGGGCCGGTCGGTCACTTCCGCCAGACGGGTGATGTTCAGCCCGGAGGTGTTCGTCGAGAGGATCGCCTCCTCGGGGGCGACCTCGTCGAGCGTCTCGAAGATGTCTTCCTTGACGTCCTGCTGCTCGACGGCAGCCTCCGTCACGAAGTCGGCGGTCTCGACGGCCGCCTCCTGGTCGGTGGTGAAGCTGATCCGGTCGAAAGCCGCCTCCGTGTCGGCCTCGGTCACGTCGGGGTCGTTCTCGGCGGCCTTCTCGTAGGACCACTGGATCTGCTCGCGTGCCTCCTCGAGTTGGGACTCGTCGATGTCATTGATGGCGACGTCGTAGCCGGCCAACGCGGCGACCGCGCCGATGCCCCGTCCCATCTGTCCGCTGCCGATGACCGCGACTTCCTGGATGTCGTCGATGTCTACGACCATGTCCGACGGGTCTCCGAGCACCGGCATAAAACCTGTGAGAAGGCGTGGCGAGGGTGGCGCTCGGCTCGCCGGTCTCGACGGTCACCACCCGGCCCGCCGGGCGGTCACACCCCCAGCAGCCCCGCGGCGCCGCCGCCGAGCACCTGCGCGAGTTCCGCGTCGGTGAGCGCGTGCCGGTCGTCGCGCTCGGCCAGCGCGCGGGTGGCATCGAGCCACTCCTCTTTCGGGTAGGCGGCGTCGAAGGCGGGGTCGTCGGTCCCCCAGTGGACCCGGTCGGCTCCCAGCGCGTCGACGAACCGACGGACGGCTTTCGCGAACTCCTCGGGGTACTCCTCGGCGCGACTCTGCCACCCCGAGATGTCCACGCGCAGGTTCGTGTTGACGTTCACATCCGCGACTGCCAGCAGGTCGCGCCACCAGCCCAGCGAGATGTGGGCGACAATCAGGTCCAGCTCCGGGAAGTCGGTCACCACCTCGTCGACGTGAGTCGGGTGGGAGTACTTGCTGTAGAGGGGGGCAGCGATAGGGCCCGAATCGGTGAGGACAGGGACGTCGCGCTCGTCACAGAGCTGGAGCAGCCGGTAGGTCTCGGGGTCGTGGAGGTGAAAGCCGGAGGTCGGGTGGAGTTTCAGCCCGCCCATCCCCCAGTCGTCCAGGGCGGTCCGGACGTGCTCGACGGCAAAGTCCCGGCGCGGGTCCACGGTGACAAAGCCGGTCAGTTCGTCGTGGTCGCCGGTGAATTCGGCCACCTTGCGGTTGTACTCCCGGACCGACAGCGGCGGGTCGCCCAGGGGGATCCCCCAGTCCAGCCCGAAGACGACCTGGTGGTCGATCCCCGCCTCGTCCATCCGCTCCAAGAGGTGCTCGCCAGTCGGGTCCCAGTAGGTGGGGATATACTCCTCGCGGACCCGGCCGCGGTCGGGGTCGCGGCCGCCCTTCTCCATCTCGCGGACGATGATGTCGGTCATCGCCTCCCAGTACGACTCGGGGATCCAGTCCTCCGCCCACCAGTGGGAGTGTACGTCGACGACCCGTGTCATGCCCTGTCAGGGGAGCGGGCGCGGGATATAGATGGCGGTCAGGACCGAGTGCATCCGGCCGGTCGCCCGCCGCCGCGCCGGCGCGTCGTCGCCAACGTATTTGACGGCCGACCGGGAAGACGGGGTATGGTCGACGCACCCCTCCAGCTGGGGCCGGCCGGCGAGGACCGGCTCGACGACGTCGAACGGCTCCTCGCGGCAAACGACCTCCCCTCGGAGGACGTTCGTCCCGGTCCCGCACAGTTCTACGTCGCATCGGCGGGAGACGGCGTCGTCGGGACCGGCGGGCTGGAGCTGTATGGCGACGCGGGGCTGTTGCGTTCGGTCGCCGTCCGCGACTCGGCGCGGGGAGCCGGCGTCGGGACGGCAGTCTGTGAGTACCTGGAGGAGACGGCCCGCGCCGAGGGTGTGGAGGGGCTGTATCTCCTGACGACGACCGCCGCGGACTTCTTCGCCGACCGCGGATATGGGGAGACCGAACGGGCGGACGCTCCTGTGGCTATCCGGGGGACGACACAGTTCGAGGAACTCTGCCCGGCGACGGCGACCTGCATGCGAAAGCGGCTGTGAGCGGCGTCACGGGACGGCGAGACCGCGACGACGACAGCCCTCCAGCGGCGATCCACACACCTAACACCGGCCCGGCCGAACCGCGGCCATGCCAGACGTACTCGTCGTCTCCAGTTCCTCCCACCCCGTCGAGGTGGAAACGTTCGCGGACGCGCTCGGCCCCGAGTACACGGTTTCCGAACTCGAGCTCCCACCCGGGACGCTGCACGTCCGCGCGGACGACGAACTCACTGCTGCCCTCGAAGGCAAAGAAGCGGTCTTCCTTCGGGCTGGCGAGGTCACGGGGGCGGTGGTCGAGTCGGCTGCGGACCTGGAAGTTATCGCCGTCCACGGGTCAGGTTACGACCACATCGATGTCGACGCGGCAACCCGGTCGGGCGTGGTCGTCGTCCATAACCCCGAGGGACCGGGGCCGGCGGTCGTCGAGCACACCGTCGGGATGATGGTCACGCTCCTGCGCGAGTGGCCCGAACGCCTGGAGCGCACAGGTGAGGGCGAGTGGTCCCGCGCCCCGGTGCTGGAACTCCGCCAGCGGACGGTTGGCGTCGTGGGGTTGGGCTTCGTCGGCTCGCGGGTGGCCCGGGCGGTCTCGGAGACCTTCGGCGCGGACGTCCTGGGGTACGACCCCTACGTCACCGACGACCTGGAGACCGGGCGGTGGCCGAGGGTGACGCAGGCGGAGATGGAGGCGGCGGGCGTGGAGTTCGTCGGCCGCGGGGAGCTGTTCGACCGGGCGGACCTGGTCAGCCTGCACACACCCCTCACCGAGCGGACCGAGGGGATGGTCGGGCCGGCCGAACTCGACGCGCTGGCCGGCGACTACCTCGTCAACACCGGGCGCGGGAAGGTGGTCGACCAGGCCGCGCTGCGGGAGGCAATGGCCGAGGACCGGCTGGCAGGCGTGGCGCTGGACGTCCTCGAGGAAGAGCCACCCGACGCCGATGAGCCGCTCCTCTCGCACCCGGACGTCCACGTTACGCCCCACATCGCCAGCGCGACCGACGGCTACCCGCCGCGTGCTGCCCGGGCCGGGGCAGAGAAGATCAAAACTGTGCTCGCCGGCGACCGGCCCGACACCGTAGTCAACCCGGAGGTATAAGCGACCGCGCCAACCAGCCCGAGCATGGTCACACCAAGGTCCCGACCCACGCCCCCCGAGGTCGTCCTCTGTTTCGACCGCGACTGGACCGTATCAGTCAACCCCCACCCCGAGAAGGAGGTGGTCCCGCTGTCGTGGGTCAAACACTTCGCCCACGAGCACCCGGACGTGGACGTCTGGGCTACCGGGAACCAGCGCCTTCGGGTGGAGGCTGCCGTCCCGGGGGTCGAGGCGGCCAAGGAGATACGCGCGGACCTGCGGACCCCCGAGATCGACAGCACCATCGTCGACCCCGTCACGGGACAGGACGTCTCCCGGTCGGAGACGAGCCCGAGCCGCCGGGACAGGCTGCGGATGGTCCAGTCGATCTACACCGACCACACCGACGCCGTCGAGCACTTCGTCGTCGTCGACGACGTCGACCTCACGGACCTGGAGCCGGAGGGGTGGACCCACTACCACTCCTGGGACTTCGTCCCCGCGGCGGAGGCGGGCGAGACGCCGGTCGCCGCGCCCGACTCGACGCCGTTTACCGACACACCAGCCCCACGGGCCACCGAGGAACGGGACATTCATCCCTCGACCTTCGACCCACGGGGACTGGAATGATGAGGGAGTGGGACGGGTCGTGTCCGGACCGTCCGCGGCCGTCGAGAGTGTTCGGAAAGCCGGAACGGATTCAAGGCTCGGGGCCGTTCGGGCGTCCATGACGACGCTCGCACGACGCGGTCGGCCGCCGACGGAGCCGGCGGTGAGACGGTGAACGCCGCGAACTTCGGGCCGCTCGCTGAGGGCGAACCGGTCTGTGGCGCCTGCCGGCCGGGCCACCTCGGTGCCGACCTCGAACACTGGACCGGCCTGCTGCGCGAGAGCGGCGTCTCGACGGTGGTCTGCCTGCTCTCGGAGGGCGAGGGCAAGCGCTGGGGGTTGCCCGACGCCTACGGCGACCGCTTCGAGACCGCACACCTCCCCATCCGGGACCGTCACCTTCCCGACCCCGACCGGCTCGCGGCGACGCTGGAGTTCCTCGAGCGCGCGGCCGAGGACGGCCGGGTTGCCGTCCACTGCAACGCTGGCCTGGGTCGGACCGGCGTGGTGGGCGCCGCCTGGCTCGCCCGGCAGGGGTACGCTCCACGGGAGGCCGTCGAGGCCGTCGAGAGCGCACCCGCCCCGCGGGCGCCGCGGGAGGCGGTCCGGGAGGGCAACGCAACCGAGGCCGACCTCTACGACCTGCTGGCGACGGTCTGAGCCGGGACGGCCCCGAACTGCAAGGCGTGCCTACCGGACGAGGTAACCGCCGTCGATGAGTACCGACGTCCCGGTCACGTAGGAGGAGGCCTCGGAGGCGAGATAGACAGCAAGCGGCGCGATCTCCTCGGGGTCCGCGAAGCGGTCGAGCAGGGTCTCCTCGCGCCACTGCGGCGGGCGCAGGTCCTCCGGCGGGAGCATCTCCGTCTCGACGTAACCGGGGTTGATGTTGTTGACGCGGATCCCGTGCTCGGCCCACTCGGAGGCGAGCTGGTATTTCATGCCCTCGAGGGCAGCTTTCGATGACTGGTACCCGACCTGGTGTTGCGGGTAGTTCGCCATGAACGCCGACATCGAGGAGACGTTGACGATGGAGCCGCCGTCCCCTTCCTTCATCTCGCGGGCGGCGTGTTTCGCACAGAGGAAGGCACCGGTAGTGTTGATCTCGAGTGTCCGGCGGAACTGCTCGGCGGCCATCTCCTCTGCCGGCCCGGTGGAGGAGGTGCCGGCGTTGTTCACGAGCACGTCGAGGCTGTCGAACGTCTCCACGGTTTCGGCGACCAGGGCCTCGACGGCTGCCTCGTCGGTCACGTCGGCCGGGACGGCGAGGGTCTCGGTGCCGGTCGCCTCGGCGATGTCGTCGGCGGCGGCCCGCCCGCTCCCGGCGTCGCGGTTCGCGACGACGACGTTCGCGCCGGCCTCGGCGAGCCCCTCGGCGATGGCGTAGCCGATCCCGCGGTTGCCACCCGTGACGATAGCCGTCTCCCCGTCGAGTTTGAACCGGTCGAGCACTGACATCGCCTACCCGTCTCGGGCCGCTCGCATAAGCGTAGCGTCCCGGGAGTCCGAGGCCAGCGGCAGGTCACGAGACACGGCCTACACCGTCGCCAGCCAGTCGAACAACCGCGTCCGCAGTTGTCGCTCGCCCGCTTCCGAGAAGCGGTGTCCCTCCCCCCGCACTTTCTCCAGGATGACGTCCGTCTCCAGCGCCGCCGCGGCCTCGAAGCTGTCCGCGATGTCGACCGACTCGTCCTCGGCCCCGTGAACCATCATGGCCGGACAGTCCACAGCCGCGACCGCGTCCGCGAAGGGGTGGTCGGCGAGGTCCTCGAAGAACCTGTCGTCGATTGTCTGGCCCGTCTCGAAGGTCAGCGACCCCTCCCGTTCGACCTCGCGGCGGGCCTCGGCAAACGTCCGATTGTACGTCACGGGCGCCCGCGTGGCGATGGCTTCGATGGTCACGTCGCCGGCCCCGGTGGCAGGACCGTCCTCGGCTGCCAGCGCCGCCGCCGCGTGGAAGGCCACCTTCCCGCCGAAGCTGGAGCCGAAGAGCACCGCCGACTCGGGGGCGAAGTGCGCGAGCACCGCCCGGAGGTCCGCGATCTTGTCCGAAAGCGTCTGGTCGACGAAGTCACCGTCGGCCTCGCCACAGCCCCGGAAGTCGAAGCGGACCGCGTCGTACCCCTCGCGAGTCGCCCGTTCGCAGCGCCCCTCGTAGCTGCCGGACTTGTCGCTGAGAAAGCCGTGACAGAAGACGAGCCAGGGCTCAGCGGGGCCGACTGTGTCGTCACGACCGTCGGGCGCGTGGTGGACGGCTACCAGCCGGTCACCGTCGGCGACGGGGATGGCGTGTCGGGTCGGCATCAGGCGTCGACGAGTTCGAACTCGATGCGGTCGACGTCGGCGCCCTTCGAGGTGCGGTCGAGGATGGAGATCTGCCCGACCTCGCCCAGCCGGTCGACGTGGGTCCCGCCGCAGGGACAGATGTCGAAGTCCGCGATCTCGACCACCCGGAGCGGGTCGACGTGGTCGGGGATGAGGTCAAGCTGAGTGCGGCCCTCGGGGGTCTCTGCTTCTACTTCTTCGCGGGGGCGTTCAGCCTTCGAGACCGCGAGGTCGCGGTCGAGGACCGCATTCGTCTCGGTTTCGATCGTCTCCAGGTCGGCGTCGTCGAAGTCGGCCGGCTCGAAGTCGATCCGCGAGCGGTCCTCGTGGATCTGGTTGCCCGCGGTGGTGGCGTCGAACTCCGCGAGGACGACCCGCGAGACGACGTGCTGGGCGGTGTGCATCCGCCGGAGTTTCTCGCGGCGCTCGGCGTCGACCTCGCCGGCGACCGTCTCGCCCTCCGTTGGGAGTCTGCCGTCGAGGGTATCGAGGTAGTGGCGAACGTCGCCGTGGTTCTTCCGGACGTCGCGGACGGTGGCCTCGCCGCCGTCCCAGGAGAGCGTGCCGCGGTCGGCGGGCTGGCCGCCGCCCTCGGGGTAGAAGTAGGTCCCGTCGAGGACGATGTAGTCTTCAGTCGCCTCGGTGACTGTCGCCTCGAACTCCGTGACGCCGTCGGCGTCGGGGAGGTACAGTAGCTCTGTCATACCCCGGCGTTGGCGTCGGGGTACCAAAAACGCACCAGGTGTAGCCAACGCGAGAGGGCCGGGCCGGCCGGGGCCACTCCGGGGCGGCGCCGGGCCAGCCGGGACTCAAGCGCCTACGCTATACCGCTCCAGCCCCTACGACAGGCATGGTCGAAGTCACGTACCACTGCCCCTACTGCGGGGCGGTGACTGGCGTCGAGCGGGAGGGATATCTCGACGACAAGTGCGTCAGCCGCGAGCCACTGGAGGGATGGGAGTACGCCGCCCCGACCGACGACGTCGAGGAGATCGAGGCCGCCGACGGCGTCGAGTTCGTCTGTCTGGGCAACGGGGGCGACGCCGCTCCCGGGACTGCTTCGGAGGGCGGCGCGGTCGGCGAGGGTGGCGCGAACGACCCCGACCCCGGGAAGGACGGCTGCGGACGGACCTTCTATCTCAGCTTCGTCCGCTACGAGGACGGGCGGCCCGTCGACCACCGGACGCCGAACATCGACCCGCCGCGGTTCGACTTCCGCGGGTGAGCGCTCGCCGGCAAAGCGTTAGGGGCACCGGCGTGGAACGTGGCGTATGGACGCTGGAGACTATCTCGACCGCATCGGTGTCGACTCCGAGGGGGTCGCCGTCGACCGCGAGAGCCTCCAGCGGATCCAGCGGGCACACGTCGAGGCGGTCCCCTTCGAGAACCTCGCCATCGTCGGGGACCCCTTCGCCGAGGGGGACGGCGAGGGGGTAACACTCGACCCTGACGCGCTCTACGAGAAGGTCGTCACCCGCGAGCGCGGCGGCTACTGTTTCGAGCTCAACGGGCTGTTCAACGGCCTCCTGCGCGCGGTCGGGTTCGACGCCGACCGGGTCGCCGCTTGCGTCCTCGAGGAGGACGGGAGCGTCCGCACGCCGGCGAACCACCACACCAACATCGTCGACCTGGACCGACGATACCTCGTGGACGTGGGGCTCGCGGTCCCACCGCTTCGCCGGCCGCTACCGCTGGACGGGGCGGTCCGGACCGACCGCGCCGGGGTCGACTGGCGGGTCGTCGACAGCGACCGCCCCGACGCCGACCGCATGACGCAGTTCCGCAAGCCCGGCGGGGAGTGGACCGACCGGTACGTCTTCCAGGAGCGGCCTCGTGACCTCTCGTACTTCCAGGCCTCCTGTGACCACCTCTCGACCGCCCCCGAATCGCCGTTCACCGGCGACCCGGTGGTCACGGTCGGGACCGCGGACGGCTACAAGAAGCTCGACCGCGAGACGCTGACGGTCTACCGGAACGGCACGGAGACCGAGCAGGAGGTATTGAAAACGGAGTGGTACGAGACCCTGGCTGCGGAGTTCGGCCTGCGGGTCGGGGGCGCGGAGTGATATCCTGGCTCACCGGTACGCACTAAACGGCGGCAGTCGTACCCTCGCGCACCGAGATGGCAAAAGAGCGCGCCGAGGCTGCGGGGCCACTGGACGCCTTCCGGCAGTTCTTCGCGCTCCGGCGGGACGTGCTCGTGCTCTCGCTGGCGATGTTCGCGTTTAGTCTGGCCTTCCAGATGACCAGTCGCTTTCTCCCGCGGTACATCGAATTGCTGGGCGCGTCGGGGTTCGTCGTCGGCCTGTTCGGGACGGCAGGGAACGTCATCTCGGCGGTCTACCCCTACCCCGGCGGTGCCATCTCCGACCGGGTCGGCTCGCGGACGGCGCTGACGCTGTTCGGCCTGCTCGCTACCGCCGGCTTCACTATCTGGCTCGTTGCCCCGACGGTCGGGACGCTCTCGGTCGCCGGCCTGACCGTCGAGCCGTGGGTCTGGGTGTTCGTCGGTCTCCTGCTCGCCCAGGCCTGGAAGTCCCTGGGCCTGGGGGCGACGTTCGCGGTCGTCAAGCAGGCCACCGAGCCCTCCCGGCTCGCGGCTGGCTTCGCGAGCACCGAGACGTTCCGGCGGACCGCCTTCCTGCTCGGCCCGGCGCTGGCGACGGTTCTCATCGGGCTCAGCCCCGCCTTCACGACGAGTTTCCGGTACGTACTCGCCGCGGCGGTCGTCTTCGGCGCAGTCGGGACCGTCGTCCAGCACCTGCTGTACGACGCCAGTTCGGACACGCTGGGTGACTCCTTCGCCGGCCTCGAGGGGGTCCGCCGGGACCTCCGGGAGATGCCCGCCCCGCTCCGGCCGCTGCTGGTCGGCGACACGCTCGTTCGCTTCGCCAACGGGATGGTCTACGTCTTTTTCATTCTCGTCGTCACGGACCTCTACCGGGTAGGCCTGGAGACGACCCTCTCGGTCGGCGGGCTCTCGTACGCGCTGGACCTCTCGCCGGAGGCCTTCTTCGGGCTGTTGCTCTCGCTGGAGATGGCCGTCGCCCTGCTGGTGATGGCTCCCGCCGCGAAGGCTGCCGAACGGGTTGGGCTCAAGCCCGTCGTCGCGCTGGGATTCGCCGTCTACGCCGTCTTTCCCGTGGTGCTGATCGCCGCCCCCGCGACCCCGCTCGCGATGGCGCTCGTCTTCGCCTTCTCGGGGCTTCGCTTTGCCGGGTTGCCCTCCCACAAAGCGCTGATCGTCGGCCCCGCCGAGGCCGACACCGGCGGCCGGGTCACGGGCACCTACTACCTCCTGCGCAACACGGTCGTCATCCCGAGTGCCGCCTTCGGGGGGTACCTCTGGGACTTCGTGAGTCCCGGGGTCGCCTTCGGGCTCGCGGCCGCCATCGGCCTGGTCGGGACCGGCTACTTCCTCGTCTTCGGCAAGGAGTTCGAAGCCTACCGATAAGCGCCGGTCGGTAGTGGTCGGGACGGCGTACCGAGTACCCCTCTGTTCGGGCGGGACGTCGGTCGGGGACGGGTCCGCCAGCCGAAGGTCCGCCGGCGGGGGTCGGGTCCGGAGCCCCGGGGAGAGTCACCGCTCGGCCATCGGGTGGATGGTGAGGTAGTCCTCGTCGCGCTGTCCGGTCATCTCCTCCCGGTCGTAGGTCTCGTAGTAGACGTGCCACTCGCGCAACTGGTCACCCGCCATCGTCCAGAATTCGGCACCGAACCCCTCGCCGTGGGTGCCGTCCGCATCGACCCACGCGTCCGTCCATTCGACGGTGATCGTGTCGCCGCTTGCGGCCCGGAGCGACTTCTGTATCTCGAACTCCGGCAGGTCGGCGATGGCCTCGGCGTGGTTGTCCCGCACCGCCTCGAACGTCTCCCACAGTTTCTTTCCGTCCCAGTAGACGACGACCTCCGGGTGGAACAGGTCCATGATCCGGTCGGCATCTTGGGTCTGGTACGCTGCCTCTGCCTCCGTAACGAGTTCTTCCGGGTTCATCCTTGTATGGTCCATCAGTGTCGGTCGGGTGTCGTGGCCGGACGTTCGGGACATCCCATCCCGCAGACCGCAACTGGAGCCGGAGCGAACGTCCGCCGTCCACTTCGGAGAACAGTGTGTTAAATATTCGCAAGGTCGTCGCCGGTCGGACGCGCCCCCGGACGTCCGTCCGGGATAGCCTACGACTCCAGGTTCTCGCGCAGGAGCTGGTTTACCTCGCCGGGGTCGGCGCTCCCGCCGGTCGCCTGCATCACCTGCCCGACCAGGAAGTTCAGCGCCCCCTCCTCGCCGTCGTGGTAGTCTTCGACTGCATCGGGATTGTCGGCGATGGCTGCCTCGACGGCCTGCTGGACCTCGTCGCCGGAGGTCTTGCCCAGCCCCTCCGCCTCGACGACCGTGTCGGGGTCGCGGCCGTCGTCGAGCATCGACCGCAGCACCGTCTCGCGGGCGTTCTTCGCAGTGATCTCGTCGGTCGCCACCAGTTCGACCAGCCGCTGTATCTCGTCCAGCCGGTCGTCGACGTCGGTGACCTGCATGTCCCGGTAGTTGAGTTCACCGAGCAGGTTGTCGGCGACCCACGTGGCGGCGAGGTCGGCGTCGAACGCCGCGGCCACGTCCTCGAAGAAGTCCGCGACCTGCTTGGTGGAGGTGAGCTTGTCCGCGGCCTCCTCGCCGAGGCCGTACTCCTCGCGAAAGCGCTCGCGGCGGGCGTCGGGAAGTTCGGGGATTTCGATGCGCGCTTTCCAGTCGGCGACCTCGAGTGGCGGAAGGTCGGCCTCCCGGAAGTACCGGTAGTCTTTCTCCTCTTCCTTCGAGCGCATCGAGACTGTTATGCCGCGGGACTCGTCCCAGTGGCGGGTCTCCTGCTCGACCACGCGGCCGCGCTCGATGGCGTTTTTCTGGCGCTGGGCCTCGTAGGAGAGGGCCTTCTCCGCGCCCTTGTGGCTGGAGATGTTCTTGACCTCGGTGCGGTTCGCGGCTTCGAGGGTCGCGTCGTCGATCGCTCCTGCCTCGCCGACCTCCTCGCCGTTCACCACAGAGAGGTTCGCGTCGATCCGGAGGCTGCCGTCCCGCTCGGCGTCGAAGACACCCAGGTACTCGAGTACCTCCTCCAGTTTCGCGAGGAACGCGCGGACCTCCCCCGCGTCGCGGAAGTCCGGCTCGGTGACAACCTCCAAAAGCGGCGTGCCGGCGCGGTTGTAGTCGACCAGGGTGTACTCGGCGGTGTCGATGGAGCCGCCCTTGTGTTTCAGCGAGCCGGGGTCCTCCTCGAGGTGGGCGCGCTCGATCCCGACCGTCCGGCGCTCGCCCTCGACGGCGAATTCGAGCTCGCCGTCCTGGCAGATGGGGGCGTCGTACTGGGAGATCTGGAAGTTCTTCGGGAGGTCGGGGTAGTAGTAGTTCTTCCGGTGAAACCGGGTTCGTTCCGGGATGGAAGCGTCGATGGCTTTCCCGACCTTGACGGCGGCCTCGACGGCTCCCTCGTTGAGCACCGGCAGCGCCCCGGGGAGGCCGAGACAGACCGGGCAGGTGTTGGTGTTGGGCTCCTCGCTGGCCCCGGTCGAACAGCCACAGAAGATCTTGGTGTCGGTTTCGAGCTGGACGTGGACCTCCAGCCCGATGACCACGGCGAGGTCGCGGTCGG
>JAZKSZ010000044.1:0-13149 GCA_036625795.1 Haloarculaceae archaeon | reverse complement strand
AAGCAACACGCTCTGTCGGAGCGTATGCATTGAGAATGCCAGTCGCAACTATCGCCAAGCGGGCTTCGATATATCGGCATGTAGTGTATGGCCCGGCTATCCTGGGGCCGTGTAGAGAGCGTCCGGGCCGGCGTTACTCCGTCTGCTCGCGGTACTCGGCGGGCGAGAGGAGCTCCTCGAGGTCGCCGTCCGGGTCGACGGCTATCATCCACCCCTCGCCGTAGGGGTCCTCGTTGACCAGTTCGGGCTCCTCGACCAGCGCGTCGTTGACCTCGACGACGGTGCCCCCGACCGGCGAGTACAGGTCGGAGACGGCCTTGATGGACTCGACGACGCCGAAAGCGTCCTCGCGCTCGACCTCCTCGCCCTCCGCGGGCAACTCGACGAAGACCACGTCGCCGAGTTCGTCCTGCGCGAAGTCGCTGATGCCGACCCGTACGGTTCCGTTCTCGGGGCGGGCCCACTCGTGGGACGCCAGATACCGGCAGTCCTCGGGCACCTCGAAGCTCATGGGAGGAAGGGAGTCGCGGTCACATGTGCCTTCTTCGGTTCGTCCCGGACGACCACGCGAACCTCCCGTCCAGGGTCGTCGTACGCGCGCGGGAGGTACGCGAGCCCGACCGGCTCGCCGAGCGTCGGGCTCATCGTCCCGCTGGTGACGTGGCCGATCTCCTCGCCGTCGGGTGACTCGGCGCGGTAGCCGTGCCGGGGGACCCCCCGCTCGTCGAGGGTCAGCCCGAGCAGTGACTCGGCGGGTCCGTCCTCCGCGACCGCCGCGAGGGCGTCCCGCCCGACGAACTCCGTCTCCAGGTCCACGGCGAAGCCGATGCCCGCCTCGTATGGGGTGCGTGGCTCCGCCTCGGGGTGGAAATCCTGCCCGGAGAGGAGGAAGCCGGCCTCGATCCGGAGGGTGTCCCGGGCGCCAAGCCCGCAGGGCCGGCAATCGGCCGCCGACCAGACCGCCCCGGCATCCTCGACGTCGCAGATGACTTCGACGCCGTCCTCGCCGGTGTAGCCCGTTCGCGCGACGAGCGCGTCTGCGCCCGCTACGCGGGTGGCGGTCGCCTCGAACCGGGCCAGGGCACCGAGGTCCGCCTCGGCCTCCCGGTCGACGAGGTCGCGGGCGTCCGGGCCCTGGACGGCGACCATCGCGTACGCCTCGGTCCGGTTCTCGACGGTCGCATCGAGGTCCCACCGGTCGCGGTGGCTGACCCACCGGTCGGCCAGCTCCGCGTCGTGGCCGGCGTTGGGGACGAACAGGTACTCGCCGTCCCGGGCGCGGGGCAACCGGTAGACGACGGTGTCGTCGAGCATGACTCCCTCCTCGTCGGTGACCGCGGCGTACTGCGCCTCGCCGGGGGCGAGTTCCCGAACGTCGTTCGTGGTGAGCCGGCCGGTGAGGCGGGCGGCGTCCGGCCCGCCCACGACCACCTGGCCCATGTGCGAGACGTCGAACTTCCCCGCCGTCTCCCGGACTGCGGCGTGTTCGGTCCGGATCGAGTCGAAGTCGACGGGCATCTCCCAGCCGCCGAAGTCGGTGAAGTCCGCGCCCGCCGCCTCGTGGGCGTCCCGGAGTGGGGACTGACGGAGTGTCATGCTCGAACCGATGGGTGCCGCCCGCCTAACCCTTTGGCCGTGGGAGGAACTCATAAACGGTATTTCGCGATAGCAAATTTCCGACTGACGTGACAGACGACCCAGGTCAACTCGACGGGGCGCTACAGCGTCTCGGTGAAGACGTTGACCTCGCCGTCCGCGGTCAGGCCGACGGTCACCCCGGTTTCGAGTCGGTTCTGGGCCGTGTACGGCTCGAGTTCGTTGTACAGGTGGGAGTACAGCTCCGGCCGGCAGTAGTCGACCTTGACTCCGGCCTCGTCGCCCCGGTCGTAGACGATGCCGACGATGTCGTCGAACTTCGTGTCCGCTGGGACCGTGAACTGGACCGGCGACCGGACCGTCCGCACCAGCTCGAGCGTCCTGCGCGCCTTCCGGACGTTCTCTTCGGCGGCCCGTTCGACCGCGCTCACGTTCGAGGCCGTGGTCCCCAGCCGGTCGGCCACCTCCTGCTGTGTCAGTCCCCGCTCCCGGAGTTCGAGCACCTCCACCTGCCGGTCGGTCAGGGCGGTCGCCTCAGCCGATGGCATAAGTATTCAAACGAATGTGTTTGGCATAACCTTATTGATGAACTGGAACTGCTTTCCGACATGGCAGGCGAGGAGCGGTCGCTGGGCCGCCGGGCGGTGCTGAAGGCGACCCCGGCAGTCTTCGGCGGGCTCGCCGGGTGCGCGACGACTCTGGGGGCCAGCGGGCCGGGCTCGGTCTCGCTGCTGGCCGCAGGCAGCCTCGCCCGGACGTTCGAGGACCACGTCGGACCCGCGTTCGAGGAGAAGACGGGGACCGCCGTCTACGGTGAGTACTACGGCTCGAACGCCATCATGCGGCTGGTCGAGGATGGGACCGAGTTCCCGGACGTCGTCGTGACCGCCGACGCGACGCTGCTCCGGGACCGACTGTACGGGGCGTTTACCGACTGGGACGTCGCGTTCGCGGCCAACAGCCTCGGCGTCGGCTACCGCGAGGGGACGGCGTTCGGCCGGGCGCTGGCCCGCGGCGAGCCGTGGTACGAGGCTGCCCTCGACACCGACCCGGGGGGCATCGCCATCGCGGACCCGGACCTGGACCCGCTGGGGTACCGGGCCGTCCAGGCCTTCGAACTCGCCGCAGCCGAGCACGACCTCGAGGGGTTCCGGGAGGCGATGCTCGGGCGCGTCTACGAGGAACCCGAGGAGCCACAGCTGCTCGCCGGCGTCGAGACGGGCTCGCGCGCCGCCGGCCTCGTCTACCGGAACATGGCCCTCGACCGCGAGATCCCCTTCCTCGAGTTCCCCGACGCCTACAACTTCTCGAGGGTCAGCATGGCCGACCACTACGCGACGGTCGGGTACACGACCGACGGCGGCTACACCGCGCGGGGGCGGCCGATCCTCTACAGCGCGACCGTGCTCGAGGGAGCCGACAACCCCGACGCGGGCCGCCGGCTCGTCCAGTTTCTCCTCGACAACCCCGCTATCCTCACCGAGGCAGGGTTGACTGTCACCGGGGGGATCCCGCAGGCAGCGGGCGAGGTGCCGGAGGCGGTCGCACCGTGAGTCTCGCTGACGCCGCCCCGGGCTGGCGGCCGGGGCGCCCGGAACTGCTCGTCCCGGCCGCGCTCGGTGGCCTCCTCGTCGTGTACATCGCCGTCCCCTTCCTCGCGTTTCTCTCGCGGGCCGGCGCGACCGACGTCGTCGCCGACCTGTCGACGCCGGGCGCACAGCGGGCGGTCCGCAACTCGCTGCTCACCGCGCCGGTCTCGACGGCGGTCGCGACGGTCCTGGGAGTGCCGCTGGCCTACGTGCTGGCCCGGCGCTCGTTCCGGGGCAAGCGGCTCGTCGAGGCGCTGGTCGTGCTGCCGCTTGTCGTCCCGCCTGTCGTGGGCGGGACGATGGTCCTCTCGGCTGTCGGGCGGTTCACCCCCATCGGCGCCGCGGGAGCCGCCGCCGGCCTCCCGCTGACGGACAGCCTGCTCGGGGTCGTACTCGCGCAGACCTTCGTCGCCGCGCCGTTCGTGGTGATCACCGCGCGGGCGGGCTTCGGGGCGGTCGACGAACGCCTGGAGCGGGCCTCCCGGTCGCTGGGCCACGGCCCGGTCGCGACGTTCTGGAACGTCTCGCTGCCGCTGGCCCGCGGCGCGGTGCTGGCGGGCGTCGTCCTCACCTTCGCACGCGCCCTCGGCGAGTTCGGCGCGACGATGATGGTCGCGTACAACCCCCGGACGATGCCGACGCGGATCTGGGTCGAGTTCATCGCCGGCGGGGTCGACGCGGTCGTTCCCCTCGCGCTCGTGCTCCTCGGGGTCGCTGTCCTCGTGTTGACCGCGGTCCAGCGCCTCGGCCGGGTTCCAGCGGTGACCGAAAAATGATGCGGATCGACGGCCTCACGCACCGCTACGGGGACGAGCCCGCGGTCGACAGCGTCTCCCTGACCGTCGGCGAGGGCGAACTCGTCGCGCTCCTCGGGCCGAGCGGGTGCGGGAAGACCACGCTCGTCCAGGCGGTCGCCGGCCACGTCCGGCCAACGGAGGGGCGGGTCCAATTGCGCGGGGCCGACGTGACCGACAGCCCGCCCGAGGCGCGCCGGGTCGGCCTCGTCTTCCAGGAGTCGACGCTGTACCCCCACATGACCGTCGGGGAGAACGTCGCCTACGGGCTGAGGGGGCGAGGCGTCGGTCCGGGCGAGCGCGAAGCGGCCGTCGGGGAGTACCTCGACCTGGTCGGGCTCGAGGACCGCCGCGACGCCCGTCCCGCGGAGCTGAGCGGCGGCCAGCGCCGCCGGGTCGAACTCGCTCGCGCGCTGGCGCCGGAGCCGGACGTGCTGTTGCTCGACGAGCCGCTCTCGGCGCTGGACCGGCAGCTCCGCACGCAGCTCCGGGAAGAGATAGCACGGGTCCAGCGCGAGACCGGCGTCACGACGCTGTACGTCACCCACGACCAGGACGAGGCGATGGCCCTCGCCGACCGGCTGGTCGTGATGAACGACGGGCGCGTCTCGGGAGTCGGCGACCCGCGCGCGCTGTACGAGTCGCCGCCGACGCCGTTCGTGGCGTCGTTTCTCGGCCGGTCGAACGCGCTCCCCGGGACAGTCGTCGGCAGGCAGCCCCTGACGGTGGCGGTCGGCGAAGCTGAATTCGCGGTGACACAGGTGAGCGGTGACTGCCCGACGGGAAGCGAGGTGACCTGTCACGTCCGGCCGGAGGCCCTCTCGCTGCGGTCATCCGGCGGGGGCGGCGTGGAGCCCGCGAGCCGGACGGAAGGCGAGGTCGGCGGGGAGGGGCGGTCGCTGTCGCCGGACGGGAGCGGCGGGGCCGTCGCGCTGCCCGGGGAGGTCGACCGGGTCAGGGACCTTGGGCGGCGCTACGACGTGACAGTCCGGCTCGACGCCGGCCCGACGGTCGTCGTCGAGTGCCGGGAGCGCCCGCCGGCCGCCGGGGACCGGACGGCGGTCGCAGTCCCCGGCGAGCAGGTGACCGTGTTCCCGGGTGGGGCCGACGGAGCGTCGCCGCCCGAGTGACGCTCGCTCGGGTCAGTCGCCGGCCTCGTCTCTCGCGTTCACCGCGAGCACGGGCATCTCGGCGTGTCTGATTACCCGTTCGGTCGTGCTTCCCAGCAGATACCGGGAGAGGCCGGTCCGGCCGGCGGTCCCCATCGCGACCAGGTCGACGCCGTGTTCGTCGGCGTACGCGAGCAGGTCCCTGGCGGCCACACCCGTCCGGACCTCGGTGGTAGCGTCGAGCCCGCGGTCCCGGGCCTGGGCGGCGATCCGGTCGGTCGCGGCCTCGCCCTCGGATTCGAGGTGGGCGGCGACCTCCTCGGGGACCACGCTGCTCGGGCTGGCCGCGTCACTGGTGTCGACGACCGTGACTGCGTGGACGCGGGCGCCGACCCGCTCTGCGACGGCGAGTCCGGGCTCGACAGCAGCAGCCGCTGGGTCGCTCCCGTCGGTCGGGACCAGCACCTCCTCGTAGCCGTCGCCGACGCGGCTGCGCTCGGTCGCGCGGGTCGTGAGAACCGGCGCCTCCGAGCGGCTGACGACACGCTCGGTCACGCTGCCGGTGACGTAGCGCTCGACTCCCGTCCGGCCGTGTGTCCCCATCGCGACCAGGTCGACGTCGTGGTCGGCCGCATACTCCAGGATCGCCTCGGAGGGCTCACCCCGGAGCGTGCCCGTCCGGACGGCGTCGTCCCTGTCGACGACCGCCCGGACCGCCTCGAGTGCCTCCTCCCCCCGTTCCTCGAGGCGGGCGACGAACTCCTCGCTGACGCCGCCGGCGTCGAACGGCCCGGCGGCAGACTGGATGTCGACGGCCGTGACGACGTGGACGGTCGCGTCGAACGCGTCCGCGAGATAGCGGGCGTGTTCGCCGGCCCGGACCGCGTGGTCGCTCCCGTCGGTCGGAACGAGGATCGTGTCGTACATGGTCGATCTGTGACGGCGCACCTACATAAACGGGGAGTCGCGTTCGCGGACGGCGGGAAGAGCGATGGGGCGTCCGCGCAGTCACGCGGAGGTGGGCCAGCAGACGTCGGTCACTCCGGCTGGTACTCCTTCTCGAAGCCCCGGAACTCCGTGCGGTGGGCCTCTTCGTCGGCGAGGATGGTCACGGCGAGGTCCTCGGTGACGGGGTCGCCGGCCGCGTCGGCGGCCTCGATGAGCTCGCGGTAGGTCTCGATGGCGTCCTCCTCGGCGTCGAGCACGCCACGGATGACAGACAGTACGTCCGTCGAGTCCTCGGGGGGCTGCAGCGAGTCCTGCCGGGCGACGAACTCCGCGGACCCGGGCGGCCGCGCGTCGAGCTGTTTGAGCCGCTGGCCGAGCTGTTCGGCGTGGGTCAGTTCCTCCTGGATGTCCTGCTGGAGGCTCTCCTTGATCTCCTCGGCCCGCACGCCATCGAGGACGATCGCGTTGGTCTGGTAGTTCATCACCGTCTCGATCTCGTCGCTGTATGCCTTGCGCAGGATGTCGACGACGCGGTCGGTGGACATAGTCGGCAGTACACCCCGGCCGGTAATGGGTGTTCCGCCGGGGTAGCCAGACGGACCGTTTTAACACCCTCCCCCGACAACCATCGGGTATGCGAGGGTTCCGGATCGGTTCGGCCTTCGGCATCCCGGTCAGGCTCAACTGGAGCTTTCTGGTCGTGTTGCCCTTCTTCGCGGCCTTTATCGCCTGGGACATCACCGCGCTGACGGAGGTCATCAACCAGGTGTTCGCGACGACGATCGACTCCGCACAGTTGAACCGGGGAGCACTGCCGCTGGCGCTGGGGTTGGCCTCCGCGCTCGGGCTGTTCGCGGGCGTGTTACTGCACGAGTTCGGCCACTCGCTGGTCGCGCTGCGCTACGGCTACGAGATCGAGTCGATCACGCTCTGGCTGCTCGGTGGGGTGGCGAGCTTCGAGGAGTTCCCCGAGGACTGGCGCCACGAACTCGTGATCGCGGTCGCGGGCCCGGTGGTGAGCGTCCTCGTCGGCGTCGGCTCGTACGCCGTCTTTCTGGGACTGCCGGCCGGGCTCGACCCCGCCCGGTTCGTCCTCGGCTACCTGGCCCTCCTCAACGTCGTCCTCGCCGTGTTCAACCTCCTGCCCGCGTTCCCGATGGACGGGGGGCGGATCCTCCGGGCGCTGCTGGCCCGCAACCAGCCCCGTGCGCAGGCGACCCAGCAGGCCGCCTCCGTCGGGAAGGTCTTCGCGTTCGGGCTGGCACTGCTGGGGCTGTTCGCCAACTTCTTTCTCATCCTGCTTGCGTTCTTCATCTACATCGCCGCCTCGAGCGAGGCCCAGCAGACCTCGCTCAGGGCCGCCTTCGAAGGGGTGACCGTCCGGGACGTGATGACCCCCGCGGACCGGCTCATGACCGTCGACCGGGGCGCCTCGGTCGCTGACCTCCTCAACCGGATGTTCGAGGAGCGTCACACCGGCTATCCCGTGGTCCAGAACGGCGCGCTCGTCGGCATGGTCACCCTCGACGACGCGAGCGGGGTCAACGAGGTCGAGCGGGACGCCTACCGCGTCGAGGACGTGATGACCACAGAGGTCCCGACGATCGGGCCCGGGGCCGACGCGATGGAGGCCTTCGAGCGGATGCAGGAGCACGGCGTCGGCCGGCTTCCAGTCGTCGACGACGGCGACATCGTCGGGATCATCTCGCGGACGGACCTGATGCGGGCGTTCGACATCGTCCAGAAGAGCGGCCCACCACAGGGGATCCGGCGGACCGAACCCGACATCGACATCCGGTGACCGGTGGCCGCTCGGCCACAGCGAGTCCCCGACCGCTCGCGGCCGCGGCCGACGCCGTCCCGACAGCCGTTTCCCGCCCCCGTCCGTAGGTCCGGTATGTCGCTCGGGGTCCGGGTGGCGATGGTCCTGGTCGGGCTGGGCGTGTTCGCCCTCTACGCGCTCGGGGCGGTCGGCGTCTACCTGTTGCTGGGGTGGCTCGTCCGCGGGTCGGCGCTGGGGCTGACCGCCGCCGTCCTCCTGGTGTTCGTGGCGGTGGGTGCGTACCTCAACTACCGGTCCGGCCCGGCGCGGCTGGTCGCCGGGCTCGACGCCCGCGAACTGCCCCGGGGGCGCGCGCCAGGGGTCTACAGCCGGCTCGACCGGCTCGCCACGGAGATGGGGCTCGACCCACCACCGCTGCTGGTTGCCGACCTCGGGATGCCGAACGCGCTGTCGGTCGGCGGCCCACACCGGAGCGTGGTGGTGCTGGACCGCCGGCTGCTGGCGGTGCTTTCGGCCGACGAACTCGAGGGTATTCTCGCCCACGAGCTCGCACACGTCCGCGGCTACGACACCTTTGTCCAGACGATGGCGGTGAGTCTGGTCCGGTCGCTGTCCGTCCTCGCCGGGGTCGTGCTCCTGCCGCTGTTGCTGCTCGCGTACGGGCTCGACCGGGGGCTCGCCTGGGCCTCGGGGCGGCCGGCGCGGAGCGGATCGGTCGGCGAGTGGGTCCGGCTGGGTGCAGTACTTGCGGTCGGGCTCCTGTTGAGCGTGTTCACGCTCGCGGTGCTGGCCTACTCCCGGCGCCGGGAGTTCGTCGCCGACGCCCGGGCCGCCGAGGCGACGGGCAAGCCCCAGGCGCTCGCGCGGGCGCTCTGGAAGATCCGCCGCGCGACGGAGTCGATGCACGGGTTACGCTCGCTGCTGTACACCCACAGCGAGGACGACTACCGGCTGCTCTCGACGCACCCGCCCGTCGAGGAGCGGATCCGGCGGCTGACCGGCGAGCGGCCGGACGGCCGACGGCGGCAGTCACGGCCACGACCGCTCCGGTAGCAGCCGGGCTCACCGTCGCGGCTGGATTCACCGCCGCGTCCGGACTCAGCGGTAGCGTCCGGGCTCGCGGCCGCGGCCGGACTCACCGCCGAGGCTGTACCGGCAGGTCGACGCCTGTCGGGCGCTCGTGGTCGTGATAGACCGTGTTCGTGGCGACGCGCCGCTCGCGTCCGCCCGGGGAGTCGCCGGTGTTGTGGTTGACGTCGTACCGGGGGAAGTTCGAGGACGAGATGTCGAGCCGGATCCTGTGGCCCGCCCGGAAGACGTTCGCCGTGGGGTAGGGGTGGACCTCGAACTCGTAGACCTCGCCGGGCGTCACGGGGTCGGGTTCGCGGCGGCCGTTCCGGTAGCGGGCGCGACAGACCCCGTCACAGAGGTTCAATGCGAACCCGCCGGGGTAGTCCTCGGTGGGCGGGTATTCGTCGACCAGCTTCGCGGTGAAATCCGTGTCGACTGCGTCCGTCGATGCGTGGACCCGGACCCGGATCGGGCCGGCGATTTCGACGGGCTCCTCGAGCGGGGGCGTCCGGAAGACGAGCACGTCCTCGCGCTGCTCGAGGGGGCCGTAGGGTGGCTCCGCGCCGAAGGTGTCGGGCCGAGTACGCTGGTCGTAGCCGCCGCGGCCCGTGATGCTCAGCGTCGGCCGGTCCGCGAGCGGTAGCTCCAGCAGGTTCTCCTCCCGCGGCTCGAAGGTGTAGTACGACGAGCAGTTCCCCCCGAGCGTCGGGACGGGGTCCGCGGGGTCGAACTGGTAAGTCGTGCTCGCTTCCTCGGTATCGGGCCGGTCAGTGGCGAGGGTCCCGTCGGGCTGGGCGTAGTAGGTCCGGAAGTCCGTGTCGGGCAGCGGCCAGTCGGCGGCCTCGGCCCAGGTGCCGCCGTGGCGGAGCCGGCCGTTTCGTCCGGTCGCCTCCGCCGGCGTGTCGACGCCCATCCGGAAGTAGGTCACCGGGTCCCGGTCCCAGGTGTCGGCGCCCTTCAGGTACCGGTCGAAGAAGGCGAGCTTCGTCGCTCGGAAGTCCGTCCGGGCAGCCTCGCCGAAGGCAGCCTCCCCGGAGTACGGCTTGCCCCACGAGGAGGTCCCCCCGTGGGTCCAGGGCCCCATCAGGAGGTAGTGGTCGCTGTCTTTCATGTCGGCGAAGGCGGTGAAGTTGTCGCAGGTGGCCTTGGTGTAGGAGTCGTACCACGCGCCCGAGTAGACGGTGGGGACGTCGGCGCTTTCCTCGCGGTAGCGCCGGAAGTTCACCCCCCGCCCGCTCCACAGGTCGTCGGTCCCGTCGCTCTCCATGAAGTCGAAGACCCACTCCTCGTAGTTCGGGATGTGTCGCAGGGGGGACTGGCCGCGCACGGGCGGCTCGCTCGCGAGCACGTCCCGGGTGTCCACGTTCGCGAGGAGGCGCTGGACGTCCTCGTCCTCGAGGGCGCGTTGTGCGAAGCCGCCGCCGATGGTCAGCGCCCAGGTCAGCCACCGCAACTCGAAGGCCCCGCCCTGCCGGAGCACGGCGTCCCAGGCGTCCGCGGCCCCCTGGTTGACGAACATCGCCGACAGCGCCGGCGGGTCCAGGGTGGCGAGCCCGCTCTGGACCCAGGCCATGTAGGAGGTGCCCATCGTCCCCACCTGCCCGTCACAGTAGTCCCGGTCGCCGAGCCACTCGACGGTGTCGTAGCCGTCTTCGGGTTCGTTGACGAGCAAATAAAAATCGCCCTCGCTCTCGAAGCGCCCGCGGACGTCCTGGATGGCGACGACGTAGCCGCGTTTCGCGAACCACCGGCCCTGCATGTCGACGAACATCCGGCTGCGCTTGTCGTAGGGCGTCCGGACCAGCAGCGCCGGCAACGGCTCCTCGACGGGCGCGCCCGTTCCGTCGGCGGGGCGGTAGACGTCGGTGGCGAGCGCAGTACCGTCCCGGGTTTCGACCATCAGGTCCTCGTGGACGGTCACGCCGTACTCCGGCTGTGACGCGACCGCAGGGTCGAGTGCCATGCCAGTTCATCGCATACCAGGGGCAAAAGCGTGGGGCCGGTCGAGCGGAGCCCGGCACGCCCCGGCACGCCCCGCCACGCTCGCCCTGGCACCCGTCACGGCTATACGGGTCCGGCCCAACCGCCGAGTATGGGACTGCTCGACCGGGTCCGGGACCGGGAGGGCGGTGTCGGGCTGTTCGTCGACGGCCCGAACGTCCTCCGCGAGGAGTTCGACGTCGACCTCGATGACGTGCGCGCGTTCGCGGCCGAGGAGGGACCGCTCAGGGTCGCCAGGCTCTACCTCAACGAGAACGCGCCGGCGAGTCTCATCCGGGCGGGCGAGGAGCGGGGCTTCGAGGTGACGGTCACCAGCGGCGACGTCGACGTCAGGCTGGCCGTCGACGCGACCGCCGCGGCGGTCAGGGGGGCGCTCGAGACGCTCGTGGTCGTCTCCAGGGACAGCGATTTCAAGCCGGTCCTCGAGGCAGCCGCCGAGCGCGGCGTCGAGACGGTCGCGCTCGCGCCCGGCGAGTACGGCCGGTCGGACGCCCTGCGTAACGCCGCCCAGCGGTCGCTGACACTATAAATACTCGTCCAGCCGGTCCTGGACGGTCGCCGTCTCGGCATCGTCGGCCGCGGGGGCGACGAACGTCAGCGAGCCGTTGCGGTACTCGGCAAGGACCATCCGGGGGAAGGCGATCCCGGTCACCGTCGTCCCGGTGAGCACGGACTCGACCTCCCGGCGCTCGAAGCCAACTAGCTCGTAGCCGGCCTCCTCGGCCCATTCCTCGAAGCGCTCGTAGCGGCGCAGGAGCCGCCGGCCGGGGTCGGTCCGGGCCGTCTCCGCGCGCGGGCAGACACAGTCCCCACAGAGCCTGACGTCGAAGCCCTTGATCCGGCCGTCCTCGTCGAGGTCGTAGAGGCGCTGGACGACCTGGTCCTGCTGGTCCCGGCCGGTCGCCGGAGCCAGCGACCGGAGGTACAACTCCAGCCGGGGCGGCTCGGTCACGGCCCGGCCCTCGGTTGCCACGCCATACCACGAACCACGGTGGATTGACCTTTCAACGTGATTGACGCCGGCGTAAGTGGGTGAGCGGGAGGTATCCCGGCTGTCCCTCGCCGGGCCCGGAGACGAACCGTTTTTGCCGGGCGCCACCGGAACGCCGCCCATGACCGATTTCCGGCCCGTGCTCGACGACCACCTCCACCTCGACCCCGTCAACGGCCGCGGGGCCGCCGCTGCGGAAGACTTCGCGGCCACCGGCGGGACCCACCTGCTCGTGCTCAACAAACCCTCCTGGGACCTCGTCGGCGAGGTGGCGGACGGCGAGGACTTCCGGGAGGCCTTCGAGCTGACCTGTGAGGTTACGCGGGAGGCGAGCGAGAACCTGGCGGGGCGGGCCTGGCCGGTACTGGGCGTCCACCCGGCACTCATCTCGCAACTGGTCGAACGGGGCTACGAGCCCGAGGGAGCACGCGACCTGATGCGGGCGGGGCTGGACGTCGCTGCCGAGTTCGTCGCCGACGGGCCCGCCCTGGCGCTGAAGTCCGGCCGGCCACACTACGACGTCGACGACGCCGTCTGGGAGGCCTCGAACGAGGTGATGCGGTACGCCTTCGAGCTCGGCGCGGAGGTGGGGTCGGCGGTCCAGCTGCACACCGAGGGCGGCGAGGACTTCACCGAGGTTGCGGAGTGGGCCGAGGACGTCGGGCTCCCCCGGGAACGGGTGGTCAAACACTATTCCTCGGGGCCCGTCGAGGGGCCAGTGCCGAGCGTGATCTCCCGCAAGGACGAACTCCGGGCAGCCGCCGAGTCGGGCGAGCCGTTCATGATGGAGACCGACTTCATCGACGACCCCGACAGGCCAGGAGCGGTGCTGGGGCCGAAGACGGTCCCGCGCCGCACGCGATGGCTGGCCGAGGAGGGCCACGAGGACGCGCTCCGGCGTGCCCACGTCGAAACGCCCGCACGGGTGTACGGGATCGACACCGAGGAGACGCTCGACGGCGAGCCGGAGACCGGCGATGCCTGACCGGCGGTGTCCCGACTGCGGCGTGACGATGGAGGCGATGACGCTGCGGACCACCGGCGGGCACGGGCTGCAGGTCGTCTCCGAGGAGAACCGCGAGGGCATTCTGGGGAAACTCGGCGTGGATCAGACCTACGGCACCGAGACGCTGGTCTGCCCGGAGTGTGGGCTGGTGCGGCTGTACGCCGACGTGGGGGAGTAGCCCGCGGGAAGCGAGAGGGAGTCCAATACGGAGGCCGTGGCCACGAGCGCGTGCCGAGCGCGCCGCGAGGCCGCGCGAGCACG
>JAZKSZ010000043.1:0-13317 GCA_036625795.1 Haloarculaceae archaeon | reverse complement strand
TCGTGCTCCTCTTCATGTTCGTATTCGTGCTCCTGTTCTTCCTCGTACTCCCCATCCTCGTTCTCGTGGTCCTCTTCGTATTCGTGCTCCGCCTCGTACTTGTACTCGTACTCCTCCTCGTAGATGAGCAGCGAGTTGTCGGCGATCTTGTACTTGACTTCGCCCTCGAAGCCGTCGGTCTCGACCTCGATTTCGAGGTACGCGTTGCCGTCGGACTCGGCGACGACGGTCCCGTTGGCGTCGGTGGTGTACTCCTCTTCGTCGATTTCGACCGACGCGTTCTCGACCGGCTCGCCGCCCTGCGTGACGGTCGCTGTCACCGTGCCGTTGTCGTACGTGGCCTCGATGTCGGCTTCCCCCGGCGCCGTCGCCGTGGCGTTGGTCGCGTCCGGTGCCTGCGTCCCGCCCGCCGGCCCGGCGGTGACGGCCGCCGCCCCGCCGACCATCATCAGCACGACCGCCAGTCCGACTGCGAGTGTCTTTGCTGTCATTGCATCCGACCCTCGGTATCGGACGGTCCTAAAGGACGGAGACCGTGACATCGTATTCCATCCGTTTGTGGCCGTTTGCGGCCGTTTGTCGCCGTTTTCACCCGTACAAGCTTCCGCAACGGGCCGGCCGCCGCGGTCGTCGCCGTTTTGTCCCTCGCCACGGTACGGAGGGTATGATCGACCTGCGAAGCGACACGGTCACCCGGCCGAGCGACGCGATGCGCGAGGCCGCCCGGGACGCGCCCGTCGGCGACGACGTCTACCGGGAGGACCCGACGGTCAACGACCTCCAGGAGCGGGCCGCCGCCGTGCTGGGGACCGAGGCCGCGCTGCTGGTCCCCTCGGGGACGATGGGCAACCAGGTCGCCGCCCGGACCCACACCGAGCGCGGCCAGGAGGTACTCTGCGAGCGCGAGAGCCACATCTACAAGTGGGAGCTGGCGGGACTCGCCCAGCACGCCGAGGTCCAGCCCCGGACCATCGACGGCGGCGAGCGAGGGGTCCCGACCCCCGACCAGGTCCGCGAGGGGTACGTCGCGGCGGACGGCCACCGGCCGGGGACCGGGCTGCTGACACTCGAAAATACGCACAACAGCAAGGGCGGGGTCGCTATCGCGCCGGACCGGGTCGCCGCGGCAGCCGAGGCCGCCCGCGAGCGCGACGTTCCGGTCCACCTCGACGGGGCGCGACTGTTCAACGCCGCGGCCGCCCACGACGTCCCCGCCGCCGAGTTCGTCGAGCCCGTCGACACGGTGATGTGCTGTCTCTCCAAGGGGCTGGGCGCGCCCGTGGGGTCGGTGCTCGCCGGTCCGGAAGCGTTCATCGACGAGGCCCGCCGCGTCCGGAAGCTGCTGGGTGGGGGGATGCGCCAGGCTGGCATACTCGCCGCGCCCGGGCTGGAAGCCCTCGGGAACCGCGAGCGTCTCGCGGAGGACCACCGCCGTGCCACCCGCCTGGCCGAGGGGCTGGACCGCATCGACGGACTCGCCGCCGACGAGCCCGAGACCAACATCGTCCTCGTGGAGACCGACCGGCCGGCAGAGGCGTTCCTCGAAGACTGTGAGACGGAGGGCCTGCTCGGTGGCGCCTTCGACGACTACCTCGTCCGCTTTTGCACCCACTGGGACGTCGACGACGCCGACGTCGAGGAGGCGGTCGCAGCCGCCGAGCGAGCGGTCTAGAGAACGTCGAGCAGCAGGTCGGTTACGCGGTCGGGCGCGTCGGCCTGGACCCAGTGGGAGGCCTCCGGCAGGCGCTCGACGCGCAGGTCGGGGACGAACGCCTCGAGGCCGTCGAGCAACTCGGTGCCGAGTGCCCGGTCCTGCTCGCCCCAGACGACCATCGTCGGCACCCGCACTGTGGTGTCCCGGTCGCGGCCGACGAGCGCGCGTAGCTCCCGCCCGACGCCCTCGCGGAACTGCGCCCGGTAGTAGTTGAGGGCGGCTGTCATCGTCCCCTCCGTCGCCATCGCCCGCTTGTACCGCTGGATTTCGGTCTCGCTGAAGGCGTCGGGCCGAGCGGTATCAGCGAGCATCCGCCCGACGGCCGCGAGGTCGTTCGCGCGCAGCAGCCGCTCGGGCAGCCAGGGCACCTGTGCGGCCACCGCGTACCACGACCGGAGCACCTGTCGGGGTGACTGGCGGAGGGTCTGTCGGTACCGCTCGGGGTGCGGGGCGTTCAGCACGACGAGCCGGTCGAGCAGGTCCGGCTCGCGGATGGCGGTCTCCCAGGCGACCAGCCCGCCCCAGTCGTGACCGACGAGGTGGGTCCGGGCATACCCCAGGTGTTCGACCAGCCCGCGCACGTCGCCCACGAGTTCGCCGGGGCGGTAGCTGGCCACGCCCGCGGGCTTGGAGGAGCGGTTGTACCCCCGCATATCGGGGGCGACCACCCGGAAACCCGCGTCGGCCAGCGGGGATAGCTGGTGGCGCCAGGCGTACCAGAACTCCGGGAAGCCGTGCAGACAGACCACGAGCGGGGGCTCCGTTTCCCCGTCGACGTCGGCGGGGTCGGGGTCGACGCGGACGTAGTGGAGGGTCACGCCGTCGAGGTGGGCGGTCTCGTGGCGCCACTCCGCGGGGTCGGCGTCGGTATCCGGGGTCGCTGGCGACGGACGCTCGTTCGGATCCGCCGACATCAGAACTCCCGCAGGCGGGCCAGCCGGTCCTGGGCGCCGCCCTCCGCGATGGCACTCCGGGCCAGTCCCACGCCATCCTCGATGGTGTCCACGTCGCCGCGGGCGTAGACCCGGAGTGCAGCGTTCAGCACAACGGCGTCCGCGAAGTGGTCGTCGCGCTCGCCCGTCAGGACCTCCTCGGTGAGTCGTGCGGAGTCGGCGGCCACGTCCTCGACGGCCAGGTCCTCGCGCTCGAAGTCCATCCCGTACTCGGGGGTCTCGATCTCGTAGTCGGTGAAGGTGTCGTCGCCGTCGTCGGCCCCGTCCTCACCATCGCCCTCCCCGGCGCGAGTACGGTCGTACTCGGCGACGACCGTCGTCCCGGGGCGGATGTCGTCGTAGCCTTCCAGCCCCTGGAACATGATGACCCGGCCGACGTCCTGGGATTCCATCCCGCCGAAGGTGTCGACGATCCGCTTGGCGAAGGCGAGGTGGTAGAAGCTCCCGAGGTGGACGTCGGCGTTGGCGGGGTTGGCCAGGGTTTCGACGGTGTTGCAGAAGGTCCGGACGCCCATCTCCGCGCGGCGGTCGTAGAGGTCGTCCACGAGCGGGTTGAACCGGGGCTGGTAGTAGAAACCGAAGCCCACGTCGTCGACCATGGCGGCGCTCTCGGCGGGCGGGAGGTCGGTGCGGACACCGAGCTCGTCGAGCACGTGCTTGTAGGCGGTGGCCTCCTGGGTCGGGACGCGGTCCCCGGAGTGGGCGACGACGGGGGTCCCGGCCGCGGCGGCGACCAGCCCGGCGGCGACCCCCAGCAGCGCGGAGGTGTGCTTGCCGTCGTAGTTGGCGCCGCAGTCGACGGGGTCGCAATCGGGAACGGCGGTCTCGACGCTCTCCGCGCGCATCACGTCGGTGAAGGCGGCCAGCTCCTCGGGGGTGTTTCGCTTCCAGCGGTTGGCGAGCCAGAACGCGCCCAGGGTGGTCTCGGCGGGCTCGCCGGCGAAGATGCGACTCATCGCCTCGCGGGCCTGCGGGCGAGTCATGTCCTCGGCGGACTTGTGGCCGGAGCCGACGACCTCGGTCATGAGCCGGCGGAGCGGCCACTCGCCCGTCCCGTGCAGTGTCATACACCTGGATACGGGCGCCGGCCGGCTAAAGACTCCCGCTCCGGCGCGACCCGAACGCTTTTGCACCGTTCGACCCAACGTGAGCGAGAATGAGCGGGACGGAGCCTGCGACGGTACTCGTCGTCGACGACGAGCGGGACGTGGCCGACGCGTACGCGGCCCAGCTCGACAGCGAGTACGTCGTCACGACGGCCTACGGCGGGCAGGACGCACTGGACCGGCTCGACGCGTCGGTCGACGTCGTGTTGCTCGACCGGCGGATGCCCGGCCTCTCCGGCGACGAGGTGCTCGATACGATCCGCGACCGCGGGCTCGACCTCCGGGTGGCGATGGTGACGGCCGTCGACCCCGACTTCGACATCATCGAGATGCCCTTCGACGACTACATCATCAAACCCGTCTCCCGGGAGGACCTGTTCGAGACGATCGAGCGGTTACTCACCTGCTCGACCTACGAGGCGAAGCTCCGGGAGTACTACTCGCTGATGGCCAAACACGCCACCCTGGAGGCGAACAAACCCCAGGCCGAACTGGAGGGCAACGAGACCTTCGAGACCCTCGAGGACCGGATCGACGAACTCGACGGGGACCTCGACCAGACCGTCTCGGAGTTCGACGACGACGACTTCACGGCCCTGTTTCGCGACCTCGACGACCCGGCGACCGGGACCGTCGAGAAGTGACCGCGCCGCCAGGCCGACCGGCGCGCGCCGGCGGAGGTGACTGCCGCTGAACGGGATAGATCCTTTCGAAAGCACTAACCACCTACCAGCCAACTAAGAGGTGATGAGTCAGCAACTCCCGGACGTGCAGGCGTCGCGTCCGGACGTCACTGTCGGGCTTAACCGTGTCGGTGTCACCGGTGTGGAGAAACTCGTGCGGCTCGACCGCGCCGAGGGCGACCCGATCGTGTTGATGGCCGAGTTCGAGGTGTTCGTCGACCTCCCCTCCTGGCGGAAGGGAGCCGACATGAGCCGGAACATGGAGGTTATCGACGAGACCCTGGAGGCGGCGGTCAGCGAGGCCGCCTACCGCGTCGAGGACGTCTGTGGCGACGCCGCCGAGCGGCTGCTCGAGAAACACGAGTACACCACCCGGGCGGAGGTCCGGATGGAAGCCGAGTACGTCACCCACGAGCGCACGCCCGCCTCGGACCGCAAGACCCAGTCGACGGCGGACATCATCGCCTCGGCGAGCGCCGACGACGACGGGACCCACGAGGAAGTCGGGGCCCGCGTCACCGGCATGACGGTCTGTCCCTGCTCCCAGGGAATGTCGACCACGCGCGCTCGCGAAACCCTGCGTGACCTGGGGGTCGAGGACCGTGTCATCGACCAGTTCCTGGAGGAAGTCCCCCAGCCCGGTCACTCACAGCGCGGGCACGCCACCCTCACCGTCGAAAGCGACGGCTCGCCGGACGTGGACCTCAACGACATCATCGAGGTCGCCCGGGACTCGATGAGCGCCCGTATCTACAACCTCGCCAAGCGCCCTGACGAGGACCACATGACCATCGAGGCCCACCGGGACGCGAAGTTCGTCGAGGACTGCGTCCGGGCCATGGCCGAGGGGGTCGTCGACCGCTTCGACCTCCCTGCGGACGCCGTCGTGACGATGAAACAGTCCAACGACGAGTCCATCCACCAGCACAACGCCCACGCCGAGCGCGTCGCCGAGTTCGGCGACCTGACCGGCGAGGTCAACGGTCACGGGCAGTAACGGCACCCTCCACCCTCGTCCGATATCCCGGGATCTGGAGACGAAACGGTGGACCGAAACCGACATTATCCTGTCCCACGCACCTTCGGGTGGCCCGGTCCGGAGGCCACCAACTGTCCGGCAACACTCCCCCCTCCCCTTCCGCGTTTCCAGCCACCGTCAGTGTCCGGGCAACCCCGGTACCGGCGGGCCGTGGTGGCGTCGAGCCGCAGTACCTGGGCGGCAAATCTATGCGGGATGAACAGGAAGTATCTCGTATGGCTGACGGACGACTCCACTGCACGAACTGCGGTCACGTCGCGTCAGCGGGCACCGAGAACTGGACGACGGCGACCCATCCGACGCTGGGGTCGGTGACGCAGTGTGCCCGCTGTGGAAGCACCGACGTCACCCAGCACCGGTAGCGCCGGCCCCCGCCGGGAGCGGCCCGGACAGGGGACGCGGGCTACAGCTCGAGGGGGGCAGCCTCCGCCCACCGGTCGTGGAACGCCTCCTCGATGCCGCTGGCGACTTCGGTGTCCTTCAGGTTGATGAGGGCGAAGGGCTGTCCGGGGTTCAGCGGGTGTGACACCTCGATACAGACCTCGACGTGGTCGATGAGTTCGAACGTGCCGGTGACGTCCCCGCTGGTCCGGACGCTGAACGCATCGTGGCGCCGGAGCTGCTCGCGGAACAGGTCCCCGACGTCCTCGGGGAGCACGCCGAGGAGTTCGGGCCGGAGCAGCAGCGAAACGGCGACACCGCGGTCCAGCGCCCGCTCGATCTCGGTGACGATCCGCCGGCCGATGTCGTCGATGTCGAAGCCGGCGGCGGGCGTGTCGGCGACGAGGACGATCCGCTCCTCGGCAGTCGCCAGCCGCTCGACGAGCAGGTCCGTCGCCTCCTCCGGGCCGAGCGCGGCCGTCCAGAACGGCTCGTCGACCGGTTCGGCCGTCTCCAGGTCCTGCGAGAGCGCGTCGACGATCTCCTCGTACTGGCCTTTCTGCTCCTCGAGTTCCCGCTTCTTGTCGGCCAGCAGCCGGTCCAGCGCGGTGTCGGGCTCGACGGCGGCGTACTTTTTGGGCCGGCTCGCGGTCTGTGTCCGGACGAGGTTGTCCGACTCCAACCCCCCGAGCACGTCGTAGATCCGCCCCATCGGCACGTCGCTCGCGCGTGACAACTCTTTTGCAGTTGTCGGCCCGGTCTCCAGCAGCGCTCTGTAAGCGCGGGATTCGTACTCCGAGAGGCCGAGATCCCTCAGTGTCGCCATCACTCTCCTCCAGAGGGGGAGGGGTTAAAAACGCACCGGGAGTTTACAGGCCTGTCTCCCGTGGCCGCCTGTCCCCGGTACCCCACGGGCGTCGCGGCTCATTCCCCGTCGGCGCCGGTCAGCAGTGCCTCCAGGGCCGCTGGCGTGTCGGCGGTGCCCGTCACGCTTCCGTCCTCGACGACCCGGGCGCCCGCACAGTCGGCATCGGGGACAACCACGGTCTCGTGGTCGGCCAGTCGGAGTGCGGCACGGTGGAGGTCGGCGCCGGCCGGCGCGCCGACCTCGATGGCGGCGGGTTCGAGCAGGCGGGCGGCGACGGTCGCGTAGCCGGCCACCTCCACGCCCATCCGCTCGGCGGCGTTCGCGAAGGCGTCGACCGCCGCGTGGGCGGCCTCCCGGTAGCGGTCCTCGCCGGTCAGCAAGGCCAGGTCCAGCAGCGCGTCCGCGCAGTCGACGTTGGTGTCCAGCGGGACCAGCGGGCGGTCGAGCAGGCCCGGTCCGCCCGGCTGGCCGTCCAGGAAGGCGCCGTGGTCGGCCTGGAGGTGCTCGACGGTCCAGTCCGCGACCGCCCGGGCGGGACCGGGCTCGCCGAGCACCTCCCAAGACGTCGTCAGCCCCCGGAGCAGGCGGGCCTGGTCGACCAGCAGGCCGGCCTCGCTGTCGGGGCCGCCGTAGTGGCGGACCTCTCCCCTGTCGACCAGGGTCTCGCAGACGTGGTCGCGGGCCCGGCGGGCGTAGCTGGTCGCGCGGTCGTCGTCGGTGTAGCCCGCGAAGGTGAGCAGGCCGTCGACCGCGAGCCCGTTGCGGTCCGCGAAGACGGTCCCGTCGACCGGCGGCGCGTCGGCCTCCTCGCGGTCGGTCGGTTCGAGCGTGAAGTACTCGGGGTCCCCGCCCTGGCTGGCGGCGACGGCGTCGCCGGTCCACAGCGTCGTCGTGAGGTACTCGACGGTCCGCTCGGCGGCCGCGCGGTAGGACTCCTCGCCGGTGTACCGGTAGGCGTGAGCGAACGCGCGCAGGAGCGCGGCGTTCTCGTCGGTCAGTTTTTCCCGGCGGGCGTTGGTCCAGTTGCGGTTGCTCGCAAAGCGGTAGAACCCGCCGTCGTAGGTGTCGAGCAGGTGGGTCTGGACGGCCTCCAGCGTGCGCGTGGCCTGGTCGCGGGCCCGCACGAGCGCGAACTCGACGGTCCGGGGGAGGGGGAACTTGACGTCCGTCCCCCAGCCGCCGAACTCGTCGTCGTAGGCCGCGAGCAGCTGTTCGACCATCGCCTCCTCGGCGCGGGCGTCGACCCGGCCGCCCGGCGGCTCCGCGTTCCGGAGCGCCCGGGGGACCGAGCCTGCCTCCTCGCCCTTGCCGTCCCAGGTGCGCCGCACGCTGTCGAGGATCCCCCGGAACCCCTCCACCCCGAGCGCGGTCGCACCCGTGAGGACGTTCCCCTCGGGGGTCAGGAAGACCGTCGAGGGGAACCCACCCATGTTGTACCGCTCACGGACCCGTGGGTGGCGGTCGGCGTCGACCCGGACGGGGACGAAGCCGTCGTTGATGTTGGCGGCGATGCGGGGCTCGCTGTAGGTGGTCGCGTCCATCTCGCGACACTCGGCGGACCACGGCGCCATCAACCCGAGTAGGACCGGCTGGCTTCGCCGGGCCGCGACCTCGAAGGCGTCGACCCCCCACTCCCGCCACTCGACCTTCGTGGTGTCCATGTCCACCCTCGGAGACTCCCCGTCTTGAAGCTTGCACTACGGGGATATCACGCGGGGTCAGACCCGGCGAGCAGCCCGTCCAGAACCGCGTCGGCGTCGAACCGGACCGGGTCCGTCGCCGGCACACCCAGCGACTCCGCGTAGGCGTCCACGGCCTCTCGCGCAGCGTCCTCCCCCGATAGCCCCGACGTATTCAGGATCCCTGCCTCGACGGCACACTCGCTGACCGGCGCGGCAACGTCCTCGTAGAGTCGCGCGTACGCCTCGACCGGCGGGATCCCGAACGACTCGTAGCCGTGGACGGCCTCCCGGCCGGCCTCGTGACAGAGCGCGAGCGCGTCGGGCTGGGCGCCGTGGAGGATCGCGAGCGTCACCGCCGAGTACGCGGGGTGGGCCAACGCGCCCTGCCCCTCCACTATCAGGAGGTCGCGGTCGCCCTCCCCCCGGACCATCCGCTCGACGGCGCCGGCGGCGAAGTCGCTGATCACGCGGTCGACCGCGGTCCCCCAGCCGGCGAGCATGATCCCGGTCTGACCCGTCGGGACCACGGCGGCGTCGAGCCCCCGCTCGCGGGCCACATCCCGTAGCTCGAAGGCGGCGGTCATCTTTCCGACCGAGCAGTCGGTCCCGACTGTGCAGACCACGCGGGCGTCCACCTCCCCCGCCGTCCCCTCCGCGACGGTCAGGTCCTCCGGCGGCTGGCGGACGTCCCGCAGTTCACAGCCGTGTTCCGCGGCCAGGGCAGCGAACTCCTCGTCCTCGGCGAGGAAGTAGTGCAGCCCCGCGACCACGTCACAGCCCCGCTGGAGGGCCGTCCGGACGTCAGGCCGCCAGGCCTCCTCGAAGCCGCCGCCGATGGGTGCGATACCGATTATCAGCGCGTCACACTCGGGGGCGTCGGCCATCCCGGCGACGACCGGCGCGTCCTGAACCCCGTCGAGGTGGTCGTGGACCCGGTCGCCGGCGCGCTCGCGGTCCAGCACGGCCACGACCTCGTGGTCACCGTAACGCAGCAGCCCGACTGCGGTCTTGGCGCGGCCGGGGAACTTCCCGTGGGCGAGGATGGCGACTCGCATACCCGGGCAACGGGGGCGGGGATTAAGTGTCCCGTGTCGCCGGATACTTAGGCCTCTCCGGAAACGGGTGGGTATGGAACGCAGGCTCCCCGCAGTCGCCCTCGCCCTCGTTCTCGCCGCGGCCCTCGCACTCGCGCTCTCGGCGGTCGCTGCCCCCGCCGGTGCGCAGACGGCGACGCCGACGGACACCCCGACGAACGGCTCCGACACCGGGAACGGGACGGTCGGAACGCTCATCGAGGTCTCCTTCGCGGACGCCCTGACCGACGCCGAGCGCCAGCGCGCCGCCGGGGTCATCGAGGCCCGGCTCGCCGGCTCGCCCGGCTACAACGGAACCGTCCGGACCACCGACGACGGCTTGCTCGTGCAGGTCCGGCCGACCGCGCCGCCCGCCGTCGTCGACCTGCTCCTCCAGCGCGGCAACGTCGCCGTCACCGCGCGCACGCCAGAGGTCAGCGGGGTCACGCTGTTCACCAACGCCGACGTCCGCGGCACCGGCAGCCTCCGGCCGGGCTCGGGCGCGGTCGTCCTCCCGGTCTACCTCACGCCCGGCGGGGCACAGAACATGTCTGCGACACTGGTCCGGCTGAACCACACCGCCAACCCCGGACGCTGCGACCGGGGCAACCGGACTGGCTACTGCCTGCTCGTCCGGCTGGACGGCTCGGTGGTCAACACCGCGGGCCTCACGCCCCGCTTCGCCGAGGTGGTCGAGGCCGGGAACTTCACCGGGGAGCGCGGCTTCGCGGTCGCGACGGAGACGCTCGACCCGGCCGTGCGTCTCCAGGTCGCGCTCGCGGCCGACCCCCTCCCTGCGAACGCCACCGCTACCAGCGTCGAGAACGTGACCGCCCTCGACGACCCGGACGGAACGACGACGCCGACTGCCGACCCACCCACCACGGAGTCGGACGCCTCGCCGACCGCGACGCCCGCCGACGGTTCACCCAGCGACAGCGGGCCGGCCGCCGGCGATACGACCACCGGCGGCGGTACGCCCGGCTTCACGCCCGCGGCGCTCGTGCTCGCAACCCTCGCGCTCGCGGCGCTGGCGGCTCAGACGCTCCGGAGCTGAACCGTCCAGAACTCCTCGACCGCGTCCGCGAGTGCGGGCTCGGGGTCGCCGGTCGCATCGACTGTCGCCGTGACCGCCGCCATGTCCGCGAGCGACCCCAGCACCGACCGCTCGCCGACCAGGTAGAGCCGGTCGACCGGCCGCTCCTCCAGGGCTGCCCGGCACCGGTCGATGTGGCTCTCGACCTGTTCGTCGCGCAGCCGCTCGAAGCGGGCCTGCGAGAAGCCGCCCTTGGAGTGTTGGCTCTTGATGTCCTCGTCGAAGCCGTGGAAGGCGGTCCGCTCGCCGTCCTCGTAGACGCCCATCGCGAACAGGTCCGAGCGGACGAGCGCGAAGGTGTACTCGCCGCGCGGCTGGAACCACTCCCGCTCCAGGCGCGTCCGCTGTCCCCACTCGACGAAGGGGTCGGGCGCAACCGGCGTCGAGAGGCAGGCGCCAACCAGCCCCATGTCGTCGGCCACGACCAGGCAGGGGGCGGCCCGCGAGACGAGCGCGGCCCGCTCGCCCAGCGAACGCCGGACGGCGTCGGGGACGTCGTGACCGTCCGCGACCATCGCCGTCAGGACCCCCTCCGGGCCGGTCCCGAGGCTCTCCAGCCGGGAGAGGGCTTCCTCGAGCCGCTCGCCCCGCAGGCTCGCCTCCGCGCGGAACGCGAGCTCGCCTTCGTCCTCCTGGAGCCGGCGGACGCGGTCCTCGAGTTCAGTGACGCGGTCCTCCAGTCTGTTGACCTCCCGTTCGGCCTCCTGGCGGGCGGTGGCGGCCTCGGCGCGGCGCTCCTGCTCGGCCTCGAGCTGTGCCTCGAGGTCGGCCTTCTCGGCCTCGAGTTCGTCGATCCGGTCTTTCAGCTCCGTCCGGCCCAGCAGGTCGTCGAGCATCACCCGGAGCCGGGGCGCCGAGGGGCTTAAACGGCGGGGGACTCGGCCAGCTCGAGCAGCTGTGCCGCCCGGTCGTCTTTCGCGAGAAAGACCTCGGTCAGCGTCGGCGGGTTCGTGACCCCCTCCTCCTCGAGCAGGTCGGGCGGGACAGTCAGGGTATCGGCCGGAACGCCCTCCGCACTCTCGACGGCGAAGTGCATCCGGCCGAGTTTCATCACCGGGGGAACGTCCCTGTCGTAGAGGCGCTCGGTCACCTGCTCGTGCTGTCTGTGACACATCCCCGGGTCACCCTCCCGGGGTTCGACGTACAGCCGGCCCAGATAGTAGCCGCTCGAGAACCGTTCGAACATGCGGTCAGTCGTGTGTTATCGTGACCCACACTTAGCTCTTGCCGCCGGGCCAAATACTGTCGAGGTTCCGAGCGATGGGGGAGGGACCGGTCTGGCGGCTGACACCAGCCCCGGCCGCCCCCGCTCTGCTACCGGCCGACCGGACACGGCGAGCTGAGAGGGGCTCGTGAACGCTCTCGGCTGTTTTCGAGCGGTTTCGGCAGAAATAAACGGTTCGAACGGCTATTCCTTTTTAAGTTGGGTCGGCTCCGAGTGGTGTGTATGGACACAAGTCGGTTGGTCGTGGTCGCTGCCGTTCTCGCGGCCGTCGGGATGACTGTCGTCGCTCCGGTCGCGGCGTTCGCGCCGGCTGGCCCGGTCCCGCAAGCCGGGGGGAACGGGACCGCTGACAACGGAACCGCGGACGACGCGGCCGACAACGGGACGGTCAACGGTTCCTTCGGCACGCAGGTCACTTCCTTCATGCAGGCAAGCGCCGCCAGCGCGAACAGCTCCGTCGAGTCGGGCGTCTGGCAGGCGTCGGTGAACCGGTCGGCCCAGCCCGAGCGGGCGGTCGAGAACCGCGCAGCGGCACTGGACCGCCGGCTCGACCGGCTCCAGAACCGCTCCGAGGCGCTTGCGGCCATGCGTGGGGAGCTCCCCGAGGTCGCGTACACCGCCCGGGCCAGCGCCATCCGGGCCCAGATCGACTCCCTCCGGACCGCCATCAGCGAGGCCAACGAGACCGCCAAACAGGTCGGGGTGAACACCACGCGGCTCGACCGGCTCCGCGACCGGGCGGCGAACATGACCGGCCCCGAGGTGGCCGCGCTGGCCCGCAACATCACCGACGTGAGGCGTGGGCCGCCGCCAGGTGCTGGTCCATCCAACGGAACGCCTGGCGAAGGGGCACCAGGTAACGGTACCGCTGGACCACCGGGTGAAGGGCCGCCAGGCCAGGGACCCCCCGACTCGGCGGGGAACGGGACCGACAGCCCGGGTAACGGCGGGCCACCCGACGACCGGGGCAACGGACAGGATGACGACGGCGATGCAGACGGGCAGGACAACGATGGTGCACCCACCGACAACCGTGGCGGCGGGTCGGACGACGACAGCGACGACGGGTCTTCCGGTTCCAGTTCCGGTAACTCCGGGGGTTCAAGTGGGTCGGGGAGTTCTGACGGCTCAGGTGGACCCGGTAACTCGTAGAGACCATCGACGGGTGCCGGAGAACCGGACCCACGTCGCGTCACGTTATTGCCCGTGGCTTTCCGGTTCGCGAGCGGCGGGGCCGGGCGGGCGGTGAACCCGACGCACTGGCGGCGACCGGCCGACGATCGGCAGAGACAGGTTTTTATACTGCTATCGGTTACGTTTGGTAAATGGACTCCGCCGAACTCCTCGACCTCCTCGGGAACGCGAACCGGCGGCGGATCCTGCGGTTGCTCGCCCGGAAGCCCTGTTACGTGACCGAGATAAGCGAGTATCTCGGGGTGAGCCCGAAGGCGGTCATCGACCACCTCCGGAAGCTCGAGGAGGCCGGGCTGGTCGAGA
>JAZKSZ010000042.1:0-13347 GCA_036625795.1 Haloarculaceae archaeon | reverse complement strand
CGAAGGCGCGCCACTCGGGGCCGGGGTCGATCTCGTCTTCCTCGACGACCAGCCCACACTCCTCACAGACCGTCTCCCCGTGCTCGGCGTCGTTGATCAGCGAGCCGCCACACTCCGGGCAGACCAGCTCCTCCGACTCCGCCTGCTCCTCCGTTCGTTCCTCCTCTGTTCGCTCTGACGTCCGTATGTTGGGTGGTGATTCGCTCATGATGGACTCTCCGACGCGCTGGGGAAGCAAGGAATAAATACCGCCTCCCAGGCTCGTTGAGTGTTAGTTAGTCCGAAAGCCTTATAAACTTTCTGGTGTCGCGTGGTAACCATCCCCGTTCCGTCCGGGGACGGAGGGCCGAAGTCTGGGGTGGTCAGTGGAGGTCAGGGGGCGGCGTCCTGGGCGACAGTGAGTTCGAAGGCCTCGTTGGTCGGTTCGTCGTCCGGCGAGACGTAGCCGGAGGCGAAGACGGTGTAGACGGTGCCGCCGTTCAGCGAGACGTCCGCGTCGTAGACGACTTCCCCGTCGTTTTCCATCGTATCCGGGCGGACCTGGGCGGTGTAGTCGTTGGCCTCCACGGAGACGTAGCCGGCATCGGTGAACTGGACTCCATCGAACAGGACCGGGCCGGCACTGACCGTCACGTCGACCGCACCGGCATCGGGGGAGACGTGGACGGCCCGCACGCGAGCCTCGTTCCCACCGGGGTCGGAGTTGTCGTCGACCAGGGGGAGCACCTGGAAGTCGGTGTCCTCGCTGGTGAGCTCGCCCGCGGCCACGAGCGTGTAGTCCTCCGCCTCGAGAGTCACTTCCTGGTCGAAGACCGCGTTGTCCTGGTTGCCAGCCTCGGTGATCGTGAACTGGTGGGCGCCCGTGGGGACCTCCAGGTAGTCGCTGACGGCCCGGAACGGAACCGCCTCCAGGGCGGCGTTCCCGTCGACGTAGATGTCAACGTTCGGCGCGTCCGGGGACATGTGCGCGGCCCGGACGCGGGCCGTCCCGTCAGGCGTCATTCCTTCCTCGTCGGCCTCGGTCATCGTCCCCATACCGCCGTCGTCGTTCTCCGTGTCGGTACCGCCGCCGCTGCCGCCGTCGCCGCCGCCGGCACAGCCGGCCAGGCCGACAACTGCCGCGCCGCCGATCGTCGCGATAGCCTGTCTCCGGTTGATGTTTGACATCGAAAGAAACGGGGTGCTACCGGATTATGAAAGATTTCCGAAAAGTAACCCGACTCCCACCCAATTCCGTTCGGGTTCTGTTCAGACGACGTCGACCGCACCGAGCATCCCGCTGCTCCGGTGAACCTCGCAGTAGTACAGCTGGACGCCAGTGTTGTCGAACGACTGGGAGAAAGTGGTGTCAGTGTCGCTCGTGGGGTCGCCGCTGTCGAAGTCCGACGCGGACTCCTCCGCGGAGACGACGTTGTGTGACCCCCCTTGCCACTCCCAGTTGACCGTCGCACCCGCGCCGATCCGCACCGCGACGGGGTCGAAGGCGAAGCCGCCGCCGCCGACCGTCACGGTCACCGCATCCTCCCCTGTCGCGTCGACGATGGTCCCGTCGTACCCGTTGGCGTCCTGGAGGTAGCTGTCGACCGCCTCCGGAACGTCGGTGGCCCCGGAGCCGCCGGACTCCGTCGCCCCGCCACCCGAGGAGTCGCCGTAGATGCCGCCCGTCGAGCCTCCGTCAGTCGTTCCGCCGTCGTCATTCGAGCCGCCACCGCCACAGCCGGCCAGGCCGACCGCCAGCGTCGTTCCCACCGTCCCGAGCAGCGCACGCCGTGTCTGCCGTGCCATACCTGTACCTAGTGCGGACGAAATAAATCCCACACGCACCACCGCAGGAAATTGTTGCCGGTACAAGTCAGTCCCAGGTGACCCAGGCCAGAAAGAGCAGGCCCAGAAGCTCCAGAACCTGGACTGCGGACATCGCGCGGCCGGCGACCGGGGCGGCGCTGCGCAGCAGTTCGGCGACCGCCGGGTCCAGCACGTAGTAGTACAGCGCAAGGCCGTTCTCCGCGAGCAGGAGCACGCCGAAGATAGCGAGCCCCAGCGCGTGCTTTGAGCCGAGCTGGCGGTAGTTGCGGACCCAGATTCCGGTCAGGAGCAGCAACACGACGACGTTGACCGCCGCAGCAGCCCCGGCGACGCTCAGCCAGAGTCCCATCTGTCCCTCCCTTGGCCGTACCGCCGTATAACCACTTTCCCAATTTCGACCATACTATGTTACCTCCTCTGCGATCTCCTCGACAGTGTCCCAGTGGTGCTGCACCTGGTCGCTGGGCAGGTACACTGCCCCGTAATCGTCGCCGCTGCTGGTCACCAGTCCGTTGTCGACGAGGACGTCGAGGTGGTGACGCACTGTCTTGTAATCCAGGTCCAGGGCCTCCGCGAGCTGGTTGGCGTTTCTGGGCCTGTCCGAGAGGGCCTTCAGGATCCGCACGCGGTTGGGGCCCCCGCGTGTCCCGGACAGTACGTACCAGAGGACGCCCTCCATCACACTGCACGTCTCAAGCGACGAATGTAAGCGCACCGGCTTGCGTCGGCCGCCGAACGGGGAGAGCCGGTTGCGAAAGTCAGCCACCTGCACCTACCAGCCGGAACAGTCCGTCAGTCGTCGTCCTCTTCGTACTCTTCTTCGTCGTCTTCCTCTTCCTCTTCCTCGTCGTCGTCTTCGTCGTCGGCTGCGTCCACGGGGTTCAGTACCCCGTCGATCTCGTGAATGATGCCGTTCGACGCCTCCGCCAGGTTCGGCGTGACAATATCTGCCGGGAACTGACCCTCCGGATTCAGGCTGGTTCCCTCGACCTCGATCTCGGCGCCGTTCAACGTCGGCACCTCGTCGGCGTTCACGACCGAGGCGGCCTTCCGACGGCCAGGGGTGACGTGGTACAGCAGGACCGCCTGCAGCGTCTCCACAGGAATGTCCTCCAGGCTGTCCACGCCAAGTGCGTCCAGCAGGTCGCCGAACGCCTCGTTGTTCGGCGCGAACACCGTCAGCTGCCGGTTCCCGCTGAGAGCCCCAGCAAGCCCGGCCCGCTGGACAGCTGCAACCAGGATGCTGAACCGGTCGACCCCTGCCGCAACGTCGACAATCGTGTCGCCCTCACTCGGAGGCCTCGCGCTCGCCGCGCCTGCGCCGCCGACAAGTGTGGCCGTTCCCACGCCGATCCCCTTCAGTACGTCGCGTCGAAAGTGGTCGCTCATTGGTGAAACACCAGGAGAGTCAAGGCGGTATCGGATAATAATCACTTTCCCGACTGCGACCCAAATTCGACCCGAGAACTCACAACCAGTTTTGCGTGGACCTGGTGCTCCCGTCAGACGGTGAACAGGTGACCGCTTTCGGGCACGTCGAACAGCCCGATGCGGGCGCCCGCGTCGAGCCACGCGTGGCCGTAGGAGAACGCGGCCAGCGCGTTGACCAGGTCGTCCTCATCGCGGAAGTGGCGGCCGTCCTCGAGATACGACCGGGCCATCTCTTCGAACTCCCCGGCGGCCGCCGCGAGCGGCGTGTCCGCGGGGACGGCCACCTCGGCGGCCGCGAGCGCCTCCGCGAGCAAGTCCTCGTACCGGTCGGTCTTCTCGTCGATGTCGGCCATACTGCCCGTTCGCCCGGCCATCCGGAAGCCGTTTCGGTCCGCCGAACGGACGATGGCGCAATCTACAAACGCCGGCGGAGCCAAGAGTCAGACATGACAGACGAGCCCGTCGAACACCGCCGGCTGGTCATCGCCGGCTCCGGTATCGCTGGACTGACCGCCGCTATCTACGCCGCCCGGGCGAACAACGACCCGCTCGTGTTGCGAGGTGACGAGCCCGGCGGACAGCTGACGCTCACCACCGACGTCGCGAACTACCCCGGATTCCCCGAGGGGATCGGTGGCACCGAACTCATCCAGCGGATGGAACAGCAGGCCGAGCGCTTCGGCGCCGAGTTCGAGAACGGCATCGTCGCCGATGTCGACGACTCGACGCGGCCGTTCCGGATCGAACTGGAGAACGGCGACGTCTACACCGCGGACGCGCTCATCGCCGCGTCCGGGGCGAGCGCCCGGACACTCGGGGTTCCCGGCGAGGACGACCTGATGGGCTTTGGCCTCTCGACGTGTGCGACCTGCGACGGCGCCTTCTTCCGCGGTGAGGACATGCTCGTCGTCGGCGGAGGTGACGCCGCCATGGAGGAGGCCTCCTTCCTCACCAAGTTCGCCGACACCGTCTACATCGCCCACCGCCGAGAGAACTTCCGCGCGGAGGACTACTGGGTCGACCGCGTGATGGAACACGTCGAGGAGGGGGACATCGAGGTCATGCGCAACACCGAACTGCTCGAGATCCACGGCAGCCAGGACGAAGGGGTCGAGTCGGTGACCCTGGCCCAGAACGAGGCCGGCTACCCCAAGGACAACCTCGACGACCCCGACACCGAGACCTTCGAGTTCGACGTCGGTGCGGTCTTCTACGCCATCGGCCACACCCCGAACACCGAGTACCTGGAGGGGACGGCCGTCGAGATGGACGAGGCAGGGTACATCGAGACCCGCGGCGGCGAGGGCGCCGGCCAGACGAAAACCGCCGTCGAGGGGATCTTCGGCGCGGGCGACGTCGTCGACCACCACTACCAGCAGGCCATCACCGCTGGCGGGATGGGCTCGAAGGCCGCGATGGACGCCGACGACTACCTCGAGGACCTCCCCGCCGCCGGGGCCGCGACCGGCCAGGCAGCCGCCGAGGGCGACGACTGAGCGAGCCGGTCAGGCGGGCGTTCGCTCCAGCAACTCCCGCTCCAGTTCGAGCGACGGGAGGCCCCCCTCGAACACCCGGACCGGCTCGCCGTCCTCCAGCAGCACCGTCGTGGGGACCGAGTCGGCGCCGAACTCGGCCAGCAGGTCGCGGTTGTCCTCGGCGTCCACGCGAGCCACGAACAGCTCCGGGTGTTCCGCGGCGGCATCCGCGAGCGACGGCTCCATCGCCTTGCACGGCGCACTCCACTCGGCCCAGAACCACAGCAGGGTGAGGCCGTCTTCGGCGACCTGCCGGTACGTCTCGCGGTCCACGTCGTGGATGTCGGTGGTCATCGGCCGAAGCGTGGACGCCGGGACCCTTATTCGTTGGCCCGTGACCCGCGGCGACGGGGCGTGCCAGACCCCCAAGAGGGTTTACCTCCGGCCCCACAACGGGAGCCATGGCCGACACGACGACGGTCCGACTGGAGGCAGCCGACGAGAGCGACGAACTGACCGTGCCGACGGCGCTGGTCGAGATGCTCGGCGAGGACGGCGAGGACCTGACCGACGTGGTCGGGGACATGGCGATGCTCGCGCTGGCCCAGCAGGCCCACGGCATCGTCCACCACAGCCACGGCGAGGTCGACCCGGAGCTCGAGGAAGCCGAGCAGGTGACGATGGACCTCTTCGAGGAACGCTTCGGCCAGTCCTACGCCGAAATGACGGGCCACGACCACTGATAACCCCACCGCGAACCCCCCGGTCAGGGAGTTCCCTGCACCTCGTAGGAGAGGACGACGCCCTCGTCCAGCCGCTTGACTGACTGCAGTTCGAGGTCCGGGAACTCCCCGACGAACCCCTCGCCATCGGCGAGCGTCGGCGCCTCGCGGCCGCCGATCACGGTGGAGCCGACGAACACCGAGAGCTCGTCGACCAGCCCCGCCTCGAACAGCGAGAAGATGAGTTCGCCCCCGCCCTCGACCATGAGCTGGTCGAACCCCTCCGCGGCCAGCCGGGCGAAGGCAACCGACAGGTCGACCCGGTCCTGGCCGGCGGAGAGCACGGTCGCGCCGGCGCTCTCCATCGCGTCGACGAAGTCGGCGGGCGCGGCCTCGCTCACCAGCAGGTAGGTCTCGGCGGCGTCGTCCAGGACGGCGGCGTCCATCGGCGTGCGGACCTGCGAGTCCGCGACGACGCGGGCGGGGTTCGGCGGCTCGCCCCGCTCGCGGCGCTGCTCCCGGAGCCGCTGGTCTTTGACGGTCAGCGAGGGGTCGTCGGCGACGACCGTCCCCACGCCGACCATCACAGCGTCGCTCTCCGCGCGCAGGCGGTCGACCCGCTCGAAATCGGCGGGGCCGCTGATCGCTATCTGCTCGCGCTTGCGGGTGGAGAGCTTCCCGTCGACGCTCACGGCCGCGTTGACGACGACGCGCATGCCCCCAATTCGTGACACACGCCAAACGGTTTTCGGTCGCCGCTCACCCGCTCAACCTGCCGGCCACCCGGTTTTATTTTTCCGCTGTGCGACGGTCGACTGATGGCCGCCCTCACAGTCTCCGACCTGACCCGCTACTACGGCGACGTTCGTGGGGTCGAAGACGTCTCCTTCAGCGTCGAGGCGGGCGAGGTGTTCGGCTTTCTGGGGCCGAACGGCGCGGGCAAGACGACCCTGATCCGGACGGTCCTGGGGTTCATGTCGCCGACGGCCGGCACGGCGACGGTACTCGGCCACGACATCCGCGAGGAGTCCGAACTCCTCGCCGCCAAAGAGCGACTCGGGTACTTGCCCGGTGACCCCGCCTTCGACGGGGACGTGACGGGGCGGCGCTTCCTCGACCTCCAGGCCGCGCTGAAAGGGGACAGCCGCCGCGCCGAGCTGCTGGAACTGTTCGATCCGCCGCTGGACCGCCCGATCCGGGAGTACTCCCGTGGCAACCGGCAGATGCTCGGCATCGTTCAGGCGTTCATGCACGACCCCGACCTGGCGGTGATGGACGAGCCTACCTCGGGACTGGACCCGCTCAGGCAGGCCACGTTCAACGACTTCATCGACCGGGAGACCGAGCGCGGGACCACCGTGTTCTTCTCCTCACACGTCCTCAGCGAGGTTCGCCGGGTCTGTGACCGCGTGGGGATCATCCGCGACGGACGGCTGGCCGAACTGGCCGACGTCGAGGACCTGCTCGACCGGAGCGGGCGTCTGGTCTCGGTCACGGTCGCGGAGGCCGTCGACCGCGGGGACTTCGACCTCCCGGGCGTCCACGACCTGACCGTCGACAGCGGCAGCGTCCGCTTCGTCTTCACCGGCCGGTACGACGCGCTCGTCGACCGGCTCTCGGAGTTCTCCGTGGTCGACCTGGAGGTCGAGGAGGCCCCGCTCGAGGAGGTCTTCATGCGGTTCTACGACGGGCGTGAGGCCGGTGCAGACGACGCGGACGACAGTTCATGCGCCGATACAGGCGAGGGAGGTGACGGCGATGCTTGAGATCACCCGCTACGAGGCCGGCCGCCGGGTCCGGGGGACGGTCGTTCTCTCGGTGCTCGTGGCGCTGCTCGGGCTGTTCGCGGTCGCGTTCTTCCCCTCGGTGAAAGCCTCCAGCGCCGCCCTGGAGGAGTACATTCAAAATCTCCCGCCGGCGTTCCGGACTGCCTTCGGCATCGACTCCTTCGGGACCGTCGAGGGGTTCCTCGCGACCGAACTCTACCAGTTCGGGTGGGTCATCCTGCTGGGGGTCTACTTCGGCTACCGCGCGGGCTCGCTGGTCGCCGGCGACGTCGAGGACCGGGGGATCGACCTCTGGCTCGCCACGCCGGTCCCGCGGACCCGGCTGGTCGTCGAACGCTACCTCTCGCTGGTCCCGACGATGGTCGCCGCGAACCTCCTCACGCCGCTCGCGGTGTTGCCCGCCATCGCCGCCATCGGTGAGCCGGTCCCCGTCGAGGGGGTCCTGGCGGTCCACGCCCTCTCGATGCCGTACTTCCTCGCGACGGCCGCGCTCGGACTGGTCGTCTCGGTGGTCGTCTCCCGCGAGAGCACCGCGAGCCGGGGAGCGCTCGGGCTGATTTTCGGCCTCTACCTCGTCGAGTCGCTCGCCACCGCCGGGGACGTCGGCTGGCTCGGGGCGGTCAGCCCGACCCGTTATTTCGACCCGACTGCCATCCTCCTGGACGCCGAGTACGACCTCGCGGGCGCGCTGGTACTGCTCGGCGTGGCCGGCGTCGGCGTCGCGCTCGCCGTCGCCCTCTTCCGCCGGGCCGATATCACCTGACGGATACGGGCAACACTCGCCTCGCCCCCCGGGGCGGGACCGCAACACACATTGACCTGCCCGCAGAGTCCGAGGCATGGACCTCACGGGCTCGCGCGTGCTCGTCACCGGCGGGGCGGGCTTCGTCGGCTCTCATCTCGCCGACCGGCTGGTCGCGGACAACGACGTCCTGGTGGTCGACGACCGCTCAAACGGCAATCCCGACTGGGTCCCCGACGGGGCTACGTTCGTCGAGGGGGACTGCACCGACCCGGACGTGGTGGCGGACGTGCTCACCGCCGACGTCGACGCAGTCTTCCACTTCGCGGCCTCGAAGGCCGTCGACACCGACCGGCCCCGCGCCCAGTTCGAGGACAACACCGCCATGACCTACAACGTCCTCGAGCGGATGGACGAGGTCGGTGTCGACCAGCTCGCCTTCACCTCCTCCTCGACGGTCTACGGCGAGGCCCCCCGGCCGACCCCGGAGGACTACGCGCCCCTGGAGCCGATCAGCCCCTACGCCGCCGGGAAGGTCGCCGAGGAGTCGCTGGTCTCGACCTATGCCCACAGCCACGGGGTCCGGGCTCACGTTTTCCGCTTTGCCAACATCGTCGGCCCGCGTCTCCGTGGCGCGGTCATCCCGGACTTCATCGAGAAACTCCGGGAGAACCCCGCGGAGCTGACGATCCTCGGGGACGGCCGCCAGGAGAAGTCCTACATGCACATCGAGGAATGTATCGACGCGATGTGCCACGTCGTCGAACACGCCGACCGCGAGTTGAACGTCTACAACCTGGGGACCCGCACCACCACGAGCGTCGACCGGATCGCCGACATCGTCAGCGAGGAGATGGGCCTCGACCCCGAGTACGCACACACCGGCGGCGACCGCGGCTGGACCGGCGACGTCCCGCGGATGCGCCTCTCGATCGAGAAGCTGTCGGGACTGGGCTGGGAGCCCCGGCAGTCCAGCGACGACGCCGTTCGGCGGGCAACGCGGGAACTGCTCGCCGAACGCTGAGTACGGCGACGGCCGAGCCTCAGCCGCCACGTCCAGCCCCGTTCAGCGCCGCCGGGCACCGCCACGGGTGTTTCGAACTGTCCGCTTGCGGGGCGACGTTTATGTCCCGTGCCGCCGGCAGTCGCTGTATGCGCCGTGCCCTCGCGACCGTGCTCACGCTCGGTCTGCTCTCCTCTTTCGTCTTCGCGGTCGTCCTCGGCTTGATGCTGGCCTTCGGGACGGTCAGCCTCCCGGTCGCCATCGCACTGGTCGTCCTGTTCAACTTCGGGATGCTCCTGGTGTCCCCACGGATCAACGACTTCGTCTACCGGTATCTCTACGACATGGCGTGGGTCGACCTGGCGGAGTTCCGCGAGCGCAGCCCCGCCTCCGCCCGGGTCATCGAGGACGTCACCGCGGAGTACGGCTACGACACCCCGAAACTCGGGCTGATCGCCGACCGCAATCCCAACGCCTTCACCTACGGTTCCGCGCGGTTCAACGCGCGGGTCGTGCTCACGGAGGGCTGTTTCGAGTACCTCGACGACGAGGAGGTCGCGAGCGTCGTCGCCCACGAACTCGGCCACGTCACCAGCCGCGACTTCATCACGATGACGCTCGCGAACACGCTGGTCCAGGTCCTCTATCTGGTTGCCGTCTACGCCTGGCGCTTCGGGGCGACGACCGGATCCGGCTCCGGTGGCGGCCGCAACCGCGCCGCGCCGCTCCTGTTCGGCGTCGCCGTCCTCGCGTACGTCCTGTGGTTCTTCGGGGAGTACATCGTCCTCTATCTCAGCCGCGTCCGGGAGTACGCCGCCGACAGCTTCGCCGCCGAGTGGACCCACCCCGACGCGCTCTCCTCGGCGCTCGTGAAGATCGCTTACGGGATCGTCACCAGCGAGGACAGCCCGGAACTCGCCAAGGCGACCCGCAACATCGGGATCATGGACGTCGCCAACAGCCGCGACGACGGGCTGGTCTACCACAACGTCCGGCAGGCCGGTGGCGACGAGGACCTCCTGCTCCAGTCGTTTCTCTACGACCTGAAGAACCCCTGGGCGCGGGTGCTGGAACTCAACTCCACGCACCCCCTTACCGGCAAGCGGGTCCGCGCACTCTCGGGGATGGAGGGCGCCCGACGCTTCGACTTTGCCGACATCCTCTCGCGGTTCGAGGTCGACCGCGCACGCATGTACCGGAACTTCTTCCGGGACGTCGGGATGCTCGCCCTCCCGGGGCTGCTCGCGGTCGGCTACCCGCTCCTGTACCTGGGGGCGGTGCTCGCCGAGGTGGTCGCGTTCTCCTGGTTCCTCCTGGTCGGTGGCTGGCTCGCGGCCTTCGGGCTCGGGCAAGTCGCGCTCGCGCTGTACAAGTACCCCCGTGGTGCCGGCGAGCCGACGACCGTCCTCGAGGCGCTCGCGGACCCGTACGCCTCGCCGGTGCGTGGTCAGCCGGTCGAACTCGACGGCGAACTCATCGGGCGCGGCCAGGCCGGCTACCGCTTTTCGGAAGACCTGATGTTCCAGGACCGGACGGGCTTGATGTATCTCAAGTACGAGAGCTGGTTGCCGCTGCTCGGCAACTTCCTGTTCGCGCTGCGACGGGTGCCCGAACTCATCGGCGAGGACGTCGAGGTCGAGGGGTGGTTCCTCCGGGGGACGGGGCCCTGGGTCGGGATGCGCCGGCTCCGACACGGCGAGGAGACGATCAGGGGATTCATCCACTACGGCGGTCTCGTCAGCGGGGTCCTGCTACTCGTCGTCGGGCTCGCAGTGGTCGGTGCCGGGGCGGCCCTGTGACTCGCCGGCACCGTCGGTAGAACAACAGGGCTAATGGCCGGCCACTCCAAGTGGGGGCGTGCAGATCGTCGGCTACGTGACGGCTGCGGGCGACGCCGACCACGCGAGCCTCCTGGTTGCGGCCGACCGCGAGGTCAAGGAGGTTCCACTCGTCCCCGGCGCCGAACTCGCGTATTCGCTGGGGCAGCGCCGGTGTGCGGGGGCGGTGACCGAGGAGGGTCACCGGGCGTGTGATGCGAGCGAGGCGCCGTACTGTTCCGTCCACACGAGCCGCTGGCCCTGCGCGCGGTGCACGGGTGACTGTGACCTGCCCCTGGAGACCTGTCGCGAGGAACACGCCGTCTACCTCGCGGCCTTCGCGCCCGCGACGTTCAAGGTCGGTGTCACCCGTTCGTGGCGCCTCCAGGAGCGGCTTCGCGAGCAGGGTGCGGACCGGGCCGCCCACCTCCACACTGTCACCGACGGCCGGGTCGCCCGGCAGATCGAGGCGGAGATCGCGGCCGACGTGGGCGACAGCGTCCGCGTCCCGACCAAGGTCGAGGGGCTGGACCGCTCCCTCGACGACGAGGCGTGGGCGGACCTGCTCGTCGACTTCGACGTCTTGGAGACCTTCGAGTTCGCGTACGGCCTGGACCTGACTGACCGGCCGGTCCGGGAGACGATGGCGACCGGCGAGGTCAGGGGCACGAAGGGACGGGTGCTAGTGCTGGACCGGGGTGGAAGCACCTACGCCGTCGACATGCGCGACCTCGTGGGCTACGAGGTCCAGGAAGGAGAAAGCGACAGGCGCCTCCAGTCGAGTCTCGGTGCGTTCGGGTAGACGACAACCCTTTTCCTTGGGCCGCCGGAAACGGGGGTATGGCAGACGACTCCGAATCCGAGGAGAGCCAGGAGAGTCAGGAGAGTCAGGCAGAGGGCGACGAGGAGAGCAAGTCCTTCCGCGAGCGCGTCGAGGAGATCCGACAGGAGCGCGCCGAAGGTGAGGGCGAAGAGGGCGAGGGCGGCGAGCGCGGCCCGCCCGAGGAGATGATGGGCGGCGGCGGCGGCATGGGCGGCAACCCCTTCGCACAGATGATGGGCGGCATGATGGGCGGCGGTGGCGGCCCCGGCATGGGCGGCGGTCCGGGAATGGGTGGCGGCCCCGGCGGCCCGCCCGGCGCGCAGGAGGGCGGCACCGACAACGAGGAGCTGACCCGCGAGGTCCGCAAGCTCCGCGACGAGGTCCACGACATCCGGCGGACGCTCGACCGGATCGCCGACGCGCTCGAGGACTGACGGCTCGCTACAGGCCGAGAGCGGACGCTCCGTCACCCCAGCAGCGGCCGGGCGGAACACGGCTGGTGTCCGGTTTCGCCCCGACTATTCCTCGTAGGCGAGGCTCATGACCCACTGCGTGAAGGCGTCGCTCTGTGGGTCGACCTCCTCGTCACCGACGAACGGCGAGAGCATGTCGCCGGCCATCAACAGCGAGAAATCGAGGTCGCTCGGCATCGGCGTGAGGTAGTAGGTGTTGTGTCCCTCGTAGACGGTCTCCTCGCGCTGGATCAGGTCCTGCTCGACCAGCGAGTCGACGACCCGGCTCCCCTTCCGCGAGGAGATATCGAGTGCCTTCCAGAACTCGCTCTGGTGGATCCCCCCGGTTTCGCGGACGAGTTCCAGCCCCTCGCGCTCCGTCTCGGAGAGTCCGGCCTCGGCGGCGGTGACGCTCATACCGGTTACTGGCGCCCGCCGCGGACAAGTGACTTTCGGGACCCCGCCGTCATCGCGCCCTCGGGCGCTCCCGGCTCGCAGTCTACCGGCCGCCGTCTCACAGGTCGACCGGCTCGAAGGGCGTCTCGCAGGGCGGCCCGTCGGCGTACTCGTAGGTGTCGCCGTCCGGCCCGAGCCGGACCAGCGAGGACGAGCGGGTCCCGAACCCGTCGCCGTGGATGCAGACGCCGAACTCGTGGTCAGAGATGGCGGTAGCCGCGCGGTCGAGCCACTCCCGACTGCTCTCGCCGGGCTCGGGCCGGAGGTGTTCGCGCAGCCGGTCGGCGTTCCCAGCCTGCTGCTCGCCGACCTCCTGGCGCTGGGCCGGGATGGCGTACTGCCCGTCGGCCCCGACGTTGACGACGACGTGGACGCCGGGGTCGAGCTGGCGGACCCGGCGCACCCCGTCCCACTCCACCAGAATCGCCGCGTCCGCGTCGGCGGCCACCAGGTTGAACCCGTCGTACTCCCAGGCGTCGAGGTCGCGCTCGACGTACCGGACGGCCTCCTCGGCGCTGTCCTGCCGGAGCGCGTCCCGGACGAGCAGCCCCCGGGAGCGCTCGGCGGCGATGTCAGCGTCGGTCCAGCGGTTGGTCACCGAGACCAGCACGCCCGCGTCGTTGTAGCCGAGCCAGGTGCCGCCGGCCTCGGCGTCTTTCGGGGCGACCACTGGCCGTTCCCAGTCGCGGCGTGCCGGCGGGTGAGTCTCCCGGCCCAGCTGCTCGTCGCGGTTCGCCGCCACGACGACCGGCGCATCCTCGAAGACCTGCCAGGCGAGGGTGAAGGTGCACACGCGCCCCGGTAGGTCGCTGCGCGACAAAGGATTACCGCCC
>JAZKSZ010000041.1:0-13589 GCA_036625795.1 Haloarculaceae archaeon | reverse complement strand
CCCTCCCTGACGGCCTCGACGCCCACAGTTCGGTAGGGATGCTCGGCGGGGAGTCGGGGGATGGCCTCGAAGGGGTCGGCCAGCGGCCCCTCGCCGTCCGGCGTGTAGCCGAGTACGTCCACGAGTCCGCTGGCCCCCTCGAGGCTGGTCTCGCCGGCAGTGAGCACCTGAACGTCCACGTCACGGTGCCTCGCGGCCGAGAGGCCAGCGATAGCGCCGGCCAGTCCGCCGCCGACGACGGTCACGCTCATGCCGGTGCTCCTCCGGATCCGTCGTCGCCGGCCTCGGAGTCGGACACTCTCTCGTCGTTCTCGCCGGCCTCTTCTTCCGGAGTCGTGCTGTCACCGTCAGGGCTTCCCGGCCCGCTGTCGAACGCGTCGAGGGCCGGGTCCTCGACCGGCCGGTCCCGGTTCATCGTCGTCGCGTGCAGCGCGTAGCTGCCCATCGCGCGCGAGAGTTGCTCGCCCCAGAGGACGTGTCCCTGGCCTGCCCACCGCTCGCCGTAGAACGCCGACAGCGAGCGGTCGACCTGCTCGAGGTCGTAGTCGGGCCGGAGCAGGCCGGCGACGCGGTGAGCACATCGGGTTCCCTGGCAGTCGCCGGTACCGACACCCGTCCGCCGGCGGACCGCGTCCAGGTCCGTCTCGAAGACCCCCTCGACGTCCATCGCGGCCGCTGCCTCCCCGCGGGTCACTCGTCGGCAGGGACAGACCACCGGGTTCGGCCCACGGGGGTCCAGCACCTCCGTCGCGCGTTCCCCCCAGCGCTCGTGGATTCGCTCCAGGGTGACCGCGTCGACATCGAAGGTCGCCAGCTCCTCCGGGTCGGCCTCCCCGCCCCCGGGGACTGGGATCTCGTCGGTCCGGCAGGGGCGGTCGATGCCGAACTTGCCGCAGACGTGGTCGGCGACCTGCTCGGCCATCAGCCGGTGGGTCGTCAGCTTCCCGCCGACCACCGTACTGAGCCCCCAGAGCCCATCGCGGTCCTCGTGGTCCAGCAGCACGAAGTCCCGCGTCAGGCCGCCAGTGTCTCCCTCGCTGGGCTCCCCGTCGCCGGGAGTGTCGCCCCCGGCGGCCGCTTCGTCATCGGACGGGTCGTACAGCGGCCGCACCCCCCAGTAGGCCCGCAGCGAGCGGGCGTCCTCGAGTGCCGGGACGACCGGCTCGAGCTCCTCGAACAGGAGGTCCACCTCCCACTCCTCGCGGGCGTAGTTCTGTGGGTCGTCGACCTCGACGTCGGTCGTCCCGAGGATCGAGACGTCGCCGTGGGGGACGAGAATGTCGCCCTGGCTCCGGGGCCGACAGCGGTTGACGACGGTGTCGACGTGGCGGTCCGCGGCGACGACCATCGCGCCCTTCGAGGCCCGGACCGGCACCTCCAAGCCGGCCAGCTCCGCCAGCCGGCCGGCCCACGCTCCCGTCGCGTTCACGACGTAGTCGGCGTCGATGTCGACCACGTCGCCCGGCATCGGCTCGCCGGGTGTGGTGGGGTCGTGCTCGCGGACGCGCACCCCACGAACGGCCTCGTTCTCTACCCTGATGTCGACCACCTCGGCGTGCGTGAGCACCGTCGCGCCGTAGCCCTCGGCGTCCCGGGCCAGCGCGGCCGTCAGGCGGAACGGGTCGACGCCGGCGTCCGGCACCGCGAAGGCGCGTTCGACCTCCTCGGAGAGGCCGGGTTCGCGCTCGCGGGCCTCCGCGCCGGTCAGTTCCTCCACCGGAATGGCGACCTCCTCGCAGGCCTCCAGCCGGGCCTCGTAGTGTCCGTCGGGGTCCTCGGGCCGTTCGACGAACAGGCCGCCGGTATCCTCGATGAACTGTCCCGCGACCTCCCGGAGGACCCGGTTCTCGGCGAGGCAGTCGGCCGCACTGTCCGGGTCCGAGAGCGCGTAGCGGGCTCCGCTGTGCAGCAGGCCGTGCATCCCGCCGGTCGCTCCGTTGGTGAGCGCTCCCCTCTCGACGAGTGTGACGTCCAGCCCACGCATGGCGAGGTCCCGCGCAGTCCCGACGCCAGTCGTCCCGCCGCCGACGACGACGACGTGTGGCGTGTAGCCCATTCGCCTCGAAGGGAGGGTGCGGCGCACTTAGCCCCTTTCCCTGGGGACGTGTGGCTGTGTCGTCGCTCACTCGCTGGCGCTGCCGTTCGGAGTCGCGTCAGGGTCGCCAGTCCCGTCGGTGAGCGCGGCAGCGACCGCACCCTTGAGGACGGCATCCTCGCCGAGGGCCGCGAGCCGAACCGGCGGCGCGTCGACGGCCAGCAGCGCCGGCAGCCGGTCCCGGACTGGCGCCAGCACCGCGTCGGGGTTGTTGACGGCGATGGCGCCGCCGAGGACGACCGCCGCCGGGTCGAATGCGTGGACAGTGGCGGCCACGCCCAGCGCGTTGTAGGTCCCCAGGCGGTCGCGGACGCGCTCGGCCAGCGGGTCCGCGCTCTCGAAGACGGTCTGGGGATCGAGGTCCGCCAGGTCGAGGTCGCTACCGACACCCTCCGTGCGCTCGAGTTCGCGCGCGAACTCCGGGACCGCCCGCCCGCCGGCGTAGGCCTCCCAGTGCCCGGCGCCGCCACAGCCACACTCGCGGCCGCCCGGTTCGACGACGACGTGCCCCATCTCGGCGGCGTTGCCACGGTGTCCCTGGAGCGGGTTGCCGTCGACGATAGCGCCGGCACCGACACCCGTCGAGAGGGTGACGTAGGCGAGGTCCGGCCCGCCATCCGCGAAGTAGCGCTCGCCGATGGCCCCCGCGACGCAGTCGTTGACGAGAACCACATCGCAGTCACAGGTGGCCTCGAGCGGGCCGACAAGCGGGATCCGCTCGGCATCGACGTTGGGCGGGTCGTCGGCCACACCGGCTGCCCGGTCCAGCGGACCGATGGAGCCGACGCCCACCGCCGAGAGGGCGGCTGGGACGACGCCGGCGGCCTCGCAGGCGTCTTCGAGGGCGCCGATGACGGCATCCGAGACGGCTTCGCCGTCGCTCCCGGGCGTCACCGTTCGCACGCGGCCACGTCCCTCCCCCTCGCCGTCGGCAACGGCTGCCCGGAGGTTGGTCGCGCCGAGGTCGACTCCGCCGACGAGCCGTGTTGTCACAGCCCCTCACCCCCACCGTCCTGTCCGGCCGCGACACGACCCCGTGTCACGGCTCAGGTCCGGTCCTCGCGGACGATGGCGAGCATGTCCTCGACCAGCCCGGGGACGATGTACTGGAACCACGCCGACCGGACGTCGTCCGTGTTGCCAAGCCGGAACTGGTGAACGCCCGAGAGGCCGATGGTCATCATCACGAACGCCGAGAAGGCCCGCCAGTAGCGGACCCGCTCGCGGTCGACGGTCCGACCCGACCGGCGCTCGTACTCGTCGTAGAGGTACTCCCGTTCGAGCAGCGAGCAGGCCAGTTCGGGGCGTTCGGTGGGCTCGATGAGCTTGCCCGCGAAGTACTGCAGGCTCGCGTACCCGAGGTCGTACAGCGGGTCGCCGATCCGGGCGAGTTCCCAGTCCAGCACCGCGGTCAGGTCGTCGCCGTCGACGAGCATGTTACCGACCCGGAAGTCGCCGTGAACCAGCGTCGTCTCCGGCACCTCGGGCTTGTTGGCCCGGAACCAGCGGATGCACTCCTCGACGGCTGGCTCCGGCCGGACGGTCGAGTCCCGGTAGACGCCCACCCACCGCTCGATCTCGCGGTCGACGAATTCCCCCGCGGGGACGTTCTCGAGCGCGGGCACGTCTTCCGGAGCCACCTCGTGGACGCCGACGGCGGCGTCGACGAACTGGTCGGGGAGTGGACTGTCCCCGTCCCAGGCGTCCTGGAGGTGCGTTCGCTGGTCGCGGTCCCAGACGACCGGTGCGTCGCCGGACCGGTGGTCGACAATAAAGAACTTGCCGCCCATCACCGACCGGTCACCCTCGAACCACCGCGTCGTCGGGACGGGGACCGGGGCGCCCTGGGCGGCCTCCATCGTCCGGTACTCCGTCTCGATGTCGTTGCCCTCGCTACGCCTGCCGCTCTCGACCTGTGCGTCGCTCTCCGCGCGGACGACGAAACGTTCCTCGCGCTCCGTGCCGTTCTCCCGCCAGGTTGCAGTGAAGGAGACGGTGTCCCGGGACCACCCCTCGACGTGCTCCTCGAGGTCGCTCACCGTCACGTCCGCCGCAAGCTGTTCGCCGAGGTACGACGCCAGCGCGTCGCCGGTGACGTCGCTCACTGTTCGCCCACCCCATCCTCACCCTCCGGCTCGCGGCCGAGCATCCGCAGCTGTCCGGCCGTCCGGGTGTCGAGGAAGCCGTACACCGGTCGCCGCGCTTCCCGGGCGGCCTCCCCTTGCAGGTTGGCGTCGACCGCCGCGAGGACGTCGTCGGCTGCCTCGAGCAGCGCCCCCTCGCGCTCGCGAACGCGCTCCGGCGCGTCGTCGAGGTCGGCGACGGCGGCGTTGACGGCCTCCGCGACGGCCGCGTCACCGGTCGACTCCGCCACGGTATCGAGCGCCTCGCGCAGCGCCCGTTCCTGCTCGTCGACCATCGCCTCCCGCGCCTCGAGTTCGCCAGCGAGAAACCGCAGCGTGCTCGCCATCGACCCCGTCTGCCCGCGGACGAACTCCTCGTCCTCGCGGATGGCCGGCCGGACCGTCGAGAGTGTGAACCCCGAGAACTCCTCCAGGACCGTTTCGGGCCGCAGGTATGGCATGGCGCCCCGGTTCGACCGCCCCCGGTAAATAGGTGAGCCCCGAGACCATCACAGACGACGACCGACGCGCACTTGTGCCCGGTCGGTGTGTTGGCACGTAACATGAACCGAGCGGCAGCCAAGCGCATGAGCACATCCCCGCTGTGGCCGAACTCGTTCGGGACCGGCCACTTCGGGCCGGGCGGCGAGTGAGCACCCGTGTCGACGGCAAGCGCGATCGTGTCGCGGTGGGCGCGCGGGTTCGTGGCCGCGAGCGTCGGCTGGCTGGTCTGCTGGCAGGTCGCCGTCCTCCTCGGCGCCTCCCGGCGGGTCGCGGTCCCGCTCGCGCTGTTCGGCTTCGTCTTCCACATGCTCTTCGGCAAGGCCTACTCGCTGGTCCCCGCCTACTTCGACCGGGAGCTCCGCCCCGCCCGGGCCCCCACCGTCCAGCTTCCGCTGTCGGTGCTCGGAGCGGGGGGCCTCGCTGCGGGGTGGGTTCCGGGGGTTCCGCGAATCCTCCGGCAGGTCGGTGCCGTCGCCTGGGCGGCGGGGGTGGCAGTCTTCCTCGGCGCGATGCTCCTGACGCTCCGGGGTAACCTCACCGGCGGCGAGACCGGGACCGGTGAGCACAACGCCCACCGCCGGCCGCTCGACCGGCTGTCCAATGCCGCCGTCCCTTTGGTCTTCGCCTACCTCGGGGCCGGGGCGTACCTGACCGTCGCAAGCCTGACCGGGCTGCCGTCGCCGATGGATGGCTACCCGCCGCGGGTCTCCCACGTCTTGGCCGTCGGGGCGGCGGTCCTGCTGCTCTTTGCCGTCGGGTTCCGGCTGCTTCCGCGTTTTCTGGTCACCACCGTCCCCCGCTGGCTCGCGGCGCCTGTCCTACTCGCGGGAGCGGTCGGCCCGACATTGCTCGCGGTGGGGTTGCCTGCGGGCACCGTGCTCCAAGCCGGGGCCGCTCTCGAGACCCTGGCCGTGGTCGGCTTCGCCGGGGCCTACGGGCTGTTGTTCGTGCGTTCGGACCGCGAACGGTTGGGCTTCTACGTCGTCCTCGCCGGGATGGGGTGTGGCGTCCTCACCGTCGCCGCGGGCGCCTGGTTCGCCTTCGTCGGGCTCCAACCGAACGTGGTGGCCGCCCACTACCGGCTGGGGTTGCTGGGGTTCCTGGGGCTGAGCATCGTCGGCATCACCTACCAGTTCTACCCACCGTCGGTCGCCCGCTTCCCGCTGGCCGGCGACCGGCTCGGCGCCACCGCGTTCGCTGCGATCCTCGGGGGGCTGCTCGTCGAAGCTGGCGGGGCCGTGGCCGGGGTGCCAGTTCTCGTCACCGGAGGGCAAGCCCTCGGAGTTTTGGGAGCCGCCGCCTACGCCTACCTCGTCGTCGGGCTGTTCGTCCAGCGAGCCCTGAAGTGAATTGCCCCCTCATCTGGGGCTTCCGAGTTCGTGAGTTACCCCCCATACTTGATTGCTGCTCTCGGACTCCAATTCCATATAGCAGCATAAAGTTTATAAGATGACGCTTAAATGATATTTCGTATCAAAGACGGGTTTCCGGCCGACTTCCTACGATGCAATCAGGAAAATATTGAGACGTGTACAGTTACAGACGGCAGTGCGAGATAGAGAGGCCAGATTCAGCAGAGCGGCCTCTGGTTCTACCCGGTCGGATTGAGTGCCCGCTACATGACGCGGGGATGGAGAAACGAGGCCAGTAGAGTATCACTCACCCAGGGGCTCCCGGTATCGGTTAGTCTGCTGGTACGCAGAGATGGTTGATGACGAGCGTCTCGAAGCCTATCTCCTGGTGGAGTGAGTAGGCCATTTCGGACGATTGCAAGACACCGCCCCGAGAGCCAGCCTCGCATCCCGCAGGGAGCATCACAGGTCGTCGCTTCCCCGATTCCCCGTCGGTGGAACTCCTCGACAACCGCATACCGTAGACGCCGGCTACGGCCCCGCTCTGGGCCAAGAGCCCGCTGACAGCGGGGCCACCATCTACGCTGCCGAGAAATAATCGCATATTGTCTGCTGCCAGAGCAGCCTGACCGATCGCTTCGACATCCTTCGGCTCCGCGAAGGCTGCTGGTGCGGAAACAGTGTTGACGTCCTCGAGTTCTCCGGGGCGGCCACCTCACAGATACTGACGACCGGATTACGGGGTGGTATCTCGTCCAGTGCAGTTATCGCCATACAGGGTTCCTCGCCGGCCTTCACGAGCTCGAGGCCGGCGAGATCTTCGTGGCTTCCTCGACTACGGGTTCGGTCACGGTGACCAAGAACGGTACCTCACGCTCGGCCATCCACCCGACGGCCGCCGAAAGGTCATCACGGGGCCGGGCGTCGAAACCCAAGATCCGATTGAAAAGCGGCACTGGAACCCCGGTGGAGGCTACCGTGAGTGGCCCGACCTGTCGAGACTCGCCAAGTTTAGCCTCTTCTACCAGTTTATCATAGTACTTGTGAGATTCTCGTTCAAATCTGTGGTGGGGTTTCGCGCTATTATGACCGGTCTCAATAATTTTTGTGTTGAACGTTACCACATAACGCTTTGTGGAGATCCACCTGTTCGAGATACGCGCCCGCGTCTTCCCGCAAGTTGGCAGGTGTGGATAGACAGGGCGTGTGAGGCGTTCAGTGACACACGCCTCTCAGATCCATTCGGCCGGGAGCTTCAGCCTCTCCGGTTCTGAGTTCATCCGGACCGCCAGCAGGTATATAAAAGCCCCGCCGAAGCCAGTCTGTGGCCGTCACGCCAGGGGTTCGTGGACCGAACTGCCCCCGACTGCCACAGACTCCACAGGTGGGGTCGCAGCGGGCAGGGACAACCACAATACTCTCCCGAAAATGATTTAGGTGTATTTGTAGTACTTGATTGTACTTCTGATGCTATGGTACCCGAACCGCGGTCAATATAGGGTACTATGAGAGCAAATAAGGGTCTTTAGGCGGGTATCTGGGGACAAATTGATGTGGGAGGGGTGAGATGGGGGTGTATGAGCGAGGCCGACACCGAGCGGACGGTGGTGAAGACTTACGTCCCGGCTTACCAGCGCGAGGAGTGGGACGGCCACGCCGAGGAACTCGGAATGAGCCGCAGCGAGTTCGTCAAGACGATGGTCCAGGCCGGTCGGCGCGGCTTCGGCGCCGAGGAGACAGCGACGAGTGCGGGGGCAGAGTCGGACCCGGGTTCGGAGCAACGAGAGGAGCCGGCTACCGGCTCAGACGGGAGTCTCGAGACGGAAGTCGTGGAGATGCTCTCGGAGGAGCCACGGGACTGGGACGACCTGCTCGCCGAGCTGACGGCGGAGATCGAGAGCGACCTCGATGAGACCCTTCAGGAGCTCCAGGAGGCCGGACGAGTCCGCTACAGCGGCCGCGACGGGGGGTACGTCCTGCAATGAGCAGCGAAGCTGCCGGCGACACGGGGGCCGAAGACCCCGTCGAATACTTCCTGGAGGATATCGCCTACCAGGGCAAGACCGAACGGACACAGGAGGCCTACGAGCGCGTCCTCCGGGATTTCGAGGCGTATCTCGATGGTCGCGACCTCGACCCCGCAGCGGCCAATCACCGGGACTGCATGGCCTACGTCCACGACCTCCGGGGGAGTGTCGCCGAGAGCACCGTCGCCACCTACGCCTCGTACCTGCACCGCTTCTACGACTACATGGTCCGTGCGGGCCGGTTCGAAGACAACCCCATGGCCCTGGTCCTCGAGGAGATCGACGAGTCGATCAACACCGACCCGGCGCGCCGGGACATCTCGGTCCCCGAGATGCGCGCGTTCGTCGACGGGGTCGCGCACCCGCTCGCGCGCGCTGTGATAGTAACACTGCTCAAGACCGGGATGCGGGCCGGCGAGCTGTGTAATCTCGACACCCGGGACCTGAATCTGCCCGAGGGCCCGGTAGAGTCGGCTCCGCGCCCCCGCCTCCAGGGGCGTCCCCGCTCCCTGTACGTCGACAGCGCGCCCGCTCGCGGGAGTGTGTACAACGGCGAGCGCCGGGAGGCCGCAAACAAGCGCAAGCGGGGGACGACCATCCCTGTCGACGATGAACTCGCCCGGGTGCTCCGGCGCTGGCTGGCGGTCAGACCCGACCCCGTCAGCGAGGCCGACCCGCTTTTCGTCAGCACCAGCGAGTGGGGTCGGCGGCTGACGCCGGACATGGTCCATCACACGGTCGCCGAACACGCTCGCGAGGCCGGCTGGTACCGGGAGGGCGGCGGTCCCGAAGAGAACGTCACTCCACACTACTTCCGGCACTTCTTCACCACCCACCTCCGGGACCGGACCGGCGACCGCGGCGTCGTCAAGTACCTCCGCGGTGACGTCGCCCAGGACGTCATCGACACCTACACTCACGACTGGGGCGACCGCGTGCGCACGGTCTACGAGGCGAATATTTACGCGATCCTGTAATACAATTGTTTATTTTTCCCAATCGCCATTTCCAGTCGAAGAATCATAAATCGCATATCGCTATATGGAATTGGGACGCAGCAGGTCCCTTCACCAGCGGGTACGACTGGAGTGCGAACGGGCCACGGACGGGCGATGAACCTACTCGGCGGGTGTCGGCGTCGCCAACTCGCCGAAGCGGCCGGCGGCCCGCTCCGCGCGGTCGTCCATCTCGGCGTGATTCTCGAGGAGGACGGTCTCGCTGGGAAAGAGTCGCTCGCCGATGACGAGCCCGTGCTCGCGGGCCGTCGAGCCGGTGACCGTCAGGTAGACGCCAAGCCCCGTCTCCGCGATCGAGGCCTCCTCCTCGATGCCCGGTTCGGGGTAGACGAACTCGATCTCTTCGAGAGCGGCCGACCCGAGGACTGCCTCGACGAGGCGCTCGTACCGCGCCGAGATACAGAGCTCCCCCTCGTACCCGTTGACGAACGCGCGGTCCAGCTCGCCCTCGGCGACTTCCGGCGTGGCGAGCAGCGTGTGATGGACGGTGTCCCCGAGTCCGGTCCGCAGCCTGACGTCGGTGTCGAGCGGGTCGATCCGGTCGTTGACTTCGGCGAGCCCGCTCAGGGGTTCCTCCCGGAGCTGGACGACCTCCTCGAGCACGAGGTCGGCGCTGTCGAACCCGAGCGCGAACTCGTGTTTCCGGAGGGCGCGGAAGGGCTCCTCACGACCCACGAGCTGGATGTCGACCTCGCCGGGGACGGTGACGCTGTCGAACACTACCCGGCGGGGCATCCCGTCGCGCTCGTCGCGCACGAGGGTGTACTCCGGGGCGGTCGCCTCACCGAGGTCGCTGTACTCGGCCAGCCGGTCGTAGACGTCGCAGCCGGGGTGCTGTGTTCCCTTGGTGACCGCCTTCTCGTACCGGAGTGTCGAAATGATCCGGTCGGCCGTGGGCTGCCAGCCGTCACCCGCGAGTCGCTCGAGTACGGCTTCGAGCGGGCGCCCCTTGCGCGGGACGGCCACCCGTATCGGCGTCATTGTGCGGGCCGAGGAGATCCGCCAGCAAAAGCGTTCTCATCGGTTCCGGGTCCGGTCGTTTCCCTCAGCCGCCGCCGAAGGTTTCCTTGATCTGTGTCTGCCACTCCTGGAGGTCTTCGAGGGTGGACTCCATCTCCTCGATCCGCCCCTCCAGGTCGCCCTCGTGGACCACCGCTTTGAGCTCCTCGAGGTCTTCCTCGAACGTCGCGGCCCTGTCTTCGAGGTCCTCGATGGACCCCGAGGCACTCTCCATGTCGACCTGGAGCTCCTCAACGTCGCCCCGGACCTCGTCGACACCAGCAGCGAGGTCGTCGACGTCAGTCTGGACCTCGCCGACCTCCGCCTGCACGCCCTCGACGTCCTCTTCGACAGCCTCGACATCCGCTTCGACGTCGTCGATGTTCTCTTCGACGTCGTCGATATCCTCTTCGACGTCTTCGACGTCCTCCTGTACGTCGTCGAGGCCCTCCTCGAGGTCGTCGATACCGTCCTCGACGTCCTCGACGTCCTCGTGGACACCGTCGACCTCCTCACGGAGCGTGCCGACCCGCTGCTCGGCGTCCCGGGCAGTCGACGTCGCGTCATCCGCCTCCGCCTCGACGCGCTCGACGGTCTCCCCGAACTCCCCGAGCCGGGTCTCGAAGTCGTCGATCCGGTCGCGGGCGTCCTCGAGTACCTGCTGTGCCGTCCCGTTCTCGTCGAGAAACTCGTCCAGCGCATCGGTGTACGCCCGGAGGTCGGCGACGTCCCGCTGGAGCTGCCGGATCCGGGCCTCGGCGGAGCCGTCGACGCTGTCTGTCGCCTCGACGGCATCGCGGAGCAGTTCCAGGTCCTCCTCGTCGACCTCGTTGCTCCGGATCTCGTCGGCAAGCGTTGCGAGGAGACTCCCCTCGGTTGCCTGCGCAGCCGCCTCCCCGGTGGCTACCTCCTTGATCGCCGGTTCCGGCTCCTCTCCCTGTTCGTCGTCGGAGGCCCCCTCGTCCGGATCCGCTTCCGCTACGTCGCTCGTGTCTGCGGCTGCTGCCGCTTCGGCCTCCGCCTCGCTGTCGTCGCCAGCCGCCGCGTCCGTTTCCTCGACGGCTCCCGATGTTTCCTCCTCGCCAGCCGCCTCGGCTGTCGGTTCATCCAAATCGAGCGCCTCGGCGTCCACTTCCGGACCGGCCTCCTCGCCTTCGTCCTCGCCTTCGTCCTCCTCCTCGTCCTCGAGGCCCGGGACCGCTCCTTCCCCGGAGATGGCCTCCTTGACGGCGTCCTGGTTCCCCGGGACGACGTCGGCCTCCGGTGACTCGGCGTGCTCGTCGGTGTCACCCGTGCTGTCCGGCAGCGGCGGGTCGACCGCCTCGATGGTCGGCTCGACGAGGAACTGTTCGATATCCTCGGTCTCGGTGGCGCGGATGCCGTAGACAGTCGTGTACTCGGCGCCGGCCTCGAGCTCCCGCTCGAAGGAGATCCCGCCCTCGTCGACAGTCCAGTACTCGCTTCCGTACTCGGGGTGGAACCCGAGGTCCTCCACGGCGATGCCCTCCGGCACCACGTCGCGCAGGCGGACCGTCACCGGCTCGTCGCGGGCCGAGCGAAACTCGAATGCGATGGCCGGGACCGGGAATTCGTCCTCCTCGAACCGCTTGACGACGGTTATCCCGTCGGCGGAAACCGTCACCTCCTCGAACGGCTGAGAGCTGCCCATGTCCCACAGTCCCGGCACCGACACTCTTAAACTTAATTGGTAGAACGACCCTGGCGCCGCTCTTTTTGGATTCTGTGTGGGATAGTCCCATCCCGGGCGTAGGTAGCTCCGCATCAGCCAGGGCGTCGCCAGCCCCGCCCCCAGCTCACAGGTCGAGCCGGTCGCCGATTTCGACCACGTCGAGCCGGTCGGGGTACTCGAAGCTCCCGGCGTGGTGGTGTAGCGCCGTCGGGTCCCCGCTCATTCCCTTCCACATGTCCCAGTGGGTCGGGACCATCCGGTCCAGGCGGAGTTCGTTCGCCACTTCGATGGCCCCGTTCTCGTCGTTGTACCACCGTGTCCGTTCGGGCTCGCGGGTCTCCTTGTCCGGGATCATCCCCACCGACCCGAAGGCCACGGCCCCGAGGTCGATGTCGTAGTGGCGGCCGACCCCGCCGAACCCGCCGGGTCTGGCGTCGCCGGCGTGGAAGAAGGTGCCCGACTGGTGTCGAATCAGGTAGGAGACCGGCTCCTCCGCGTCCGGGTCGTTCGCGGAGGTGACCCGCACTGTCAGGTCCCCGATCCGGACCGCGTCGTCCGGGTCCACCCGCTCGAGTTGCCCTGGCGCGACGTCGTACTCCTCGAGCCAGCCGCCCTCGCGGGCCGTCTCGATACTCGCCGCGGGAGCGTAGAACTCCGCACCCGTCCGGGCGAGGATCGGGGCCTGGCTGGGACCGTGGACGTGGTCCGAGTGTTCGTGGGTGGCCAGGACGGCATCGGCCTCCGTCACGTCGGCCGGGTCGAAGGGAACGGGGATCATCCGAACGGTCCGGGGCGGGTCCCCGGTCCCCAGGTACGGGTCGATAAAGAGCGTCGTCCCGCTGGAGCTTTTCAGAATGAAGCCGTTACAGCCGAGATACCACAGCGCCAGCCCGTCGGGGTCGGCCGCCTCGACTGCCCGCGGGAGCCAGTCACCCCAGTCGGAGTGGACCATACGCCGTCCTGCGCGCGGGCGCGGCTAAGCGTTTCCGGTCGGAGAACGGGGTGGGCCGGCGAGCGAGACGGCTGGGACCGTCAGTCCTGACAGCAGCCGCCGGCCTTCTCGCCGAAGTCCACGGCAAGGGGCTCGCTGATGTGTTCGTTGAGCGCCTGCAGGCGGAGTTCGAGGTCGTTCTGGGCCTGGAGGAACTCCCGCATCACCGGGATCGAGTGCAGTTCCTCCTGGGCCTGCTGGAGCGTCCGGAGGTCCTCCTTGGTGGCCTGGCCGGTCTCGCGGGCCATCATGTACTCCTCGCGGATCTGCTCGAACTCCTGGATCTGCTCCTGTGCTTCCTCGTCGGCCTCGACGGCCTCTTTCTTCTCACGGAATTCCTGATAGACGGGCGTCTCGGCGATCGCCTCGCCGAGTTCGGTCGCGAGGGCTTCGACGTCGTCGTCGGGCTCCGATCCGACGGCTTCCGCCTCGGGTTCGAGACTCATCACCACTGCTACGGCCACGGGACGCTTGAATGTGCCGACCGAGCGCCCGCCTCGCCCCCCAGTCGCGCCCGCTCCGGGAAGCGCCGGGGTTATCAGCGCGCGGGGAGTAATCAGGCTAATGAGTCAGAATTCGACGGACCGGACGGAGGGTGACCTCCGGAACACCGGGATGTCGCTCCGCCACGACCGGGAGTGGGACTACGAGCTGGACCGGATCACCGAGGCCGTCGCGGAGCGCGACGCCGAGACCGTCGGCCTGCAGTTCCCCGAGGGCCTCAAACGCCGCGGCCCCGCCGTCGCCGACGACCTGCGACAGCTCCTTCCCGAGGACGTCTCGGTAATGCTG
>JAZKSZ010000040.1:0-13725 GCA_036625795.1 Haloarculaceae archaeon | reverse complement strand
CGCCTCGGGTCCGACCGTCACCTCCCCCGTCGGCGACCGTACCGCCGTCGGTCATGGTGGTCGTCTCGCCGCCGTCGTAGGCGGGCAGGGCGTCCCCGACCGCGAGTTCGGAGGCGCGGACTTCCGTTACCTCGCCGTCCGCCACCCGGAGCATCGTGTGGTCGGGCGTGACCCGGAGGGTTCGGTCGCCGACCTCGACCCGGACGAGGTGGTCGGGCGCGGGGTGCTTCGAGACCGCCTCGACGGGCTTGCGGCACGGCCCCTCCTCCCCGAGCGAGGGGACGACTACCTCGCCGTCGAGATGCTGGGTGTGCGTCCCGAAGTCGTCGACCTCGGGGTCCGCGAGGTGGTCCTCGACGAGTTCCCGGACGGTGCCGTAGCGCCAGTCGCCGCCGGCGGTGGCCGCATCGCCGGCACCGCGGGCTGTCGGTTCGTCATCGCTTCCGTCCCCGGCCTCCCGGTACCACAGCCGGCTCTCCGGGTGGAAGCAGTTCCGGCGCTTGGACGCGTGGAAGTACGGATGCGCGTACCCCACGGCGGCGCTCGTGAAGCCGACGACGCGGCCGACCACCGCAGCGGAAGTGTGCGGCGCCATCCCGAAGACGAGCTCGCCGACCAGGTCCTCCCGGTCCTCGAGGCCGTAGAAGGCGTCGAGCCCGTAGTACTGGGTCAGGAGGTCGTCGACGAAGTCGGCGGTGGCGAGCATATGCTCGGCGGCGCCGTCCGAGAGGACGACGTCCTGGACCTTGAGTTCGACCAGCTGGTCGTCGTGACGGAGCGGGTCGCCGTGGATGTCGGTCTCGTAGCCCAGTTCGCGGAACTGCTCGGCGGTGACGTCGAGTTCTGCGGGCCGGACCGACGTGACCGGCAGGTCGGTCATGTCGTAGCGGACGGTCCCGTCCTTGAACGCTGAGACGCCGTGTTTCGCCCGCAGGATGCCCTTCTCCAGGGGTTCGGGGACCTTCTCCGCGGAGGTGAGCCCCTTGACGGCTTTCAGCGTGTCGAAGGCGGAGGGACGCTCGCCCACGTTCCCGAGCGCCTCGGTGAGCCGGTCGTTGACGTTCAGCGTCGTCGTCTGTGTGGGGGAGGCCAGTGTCCCGCAAGCGGGACACTCCGCGCGGCCGGCCTCGTCGGGCTCGACCTCGCGCTCGCAGTCCCGGCAGACGTAGACCGGACCGGTCACGCCGCCACACTCGGGACACCGTGCCTCGTGGCCCCGGGTCCCGCAGTCACGACACTCCCGGCGCCCGACCTCCACCTCCACCTCGCCTCTGGTCCCCTCGACGGCGTCGCCGTGGTCGGCGGCCGCGGCGACGTCGCGCTGGTTCCCCCCGGCGTCGCCGATGGGGGACAGCGAGTGGACCGCCGGGGACAGCTCCCGCTGTTCGGACTTCTCCGGGCGCCCCATCCGGTTGCCGACCCGCGTGGGCGCCCGCTCGCGGACCCGGAACGGCGCGAGTTCGTTGACGGCCTCGATGGCGTTGTCGCCGCCGTCGTAGGTGCGGGCGTCCTCGGAGAGGTCCCCGCGGGCCCACGAACGGGTGCGGTCCGCGGCAAAGCCAAGCGAGCGCGCCAGCGGCCGCCAGTCGGGGACGAGGAGCCGGTCGTCCTCCTGGGTGTGCTCGACCAGCAGCGACTCCAGGGTCTTCCGGACCCCCTCGGTGCGGGGAAGGGCGAGCACCGCCCCGGAGCCCTCCCGCCCGCGTCCGTCACCGCCGCGCCCCTCGCCGGGGTTGCGGTCGCGCCCGTCGGCCCCGCCCTCGTCCATCGCCGCCCCGTCGGCGGCAACCGCGTCGGCGGCCTCGACGGCGTCGGCAAGCGCACAGAGGTCGTCGACGCTCACGTCGTGCCAGAGGTAGGTGTAGGCCGGGTGCAGCGGTGCGTCGTACTCCTCGGCCCACCGGAGCGCCTCCTCGGCGGTCGGCTTCGCGAGGTCGACGGCGACGTCGTCCTCGAGCGCCTGGACCGGACCGCCCGCGGCCGAGAAGTCCTGGCGCCACCACTCGACGGTGTAGGCGGCCGGCGCGAGCGGGTGGTTGTTCTCGACGAACTCGCCGTAGTTGACCAGGTACTCCCCCAGGTCGAGCACCGACTCGACGCCGTTTCTGACCTCGAGTGCCGCCTCGGCGTCGTCGATCCGTCGGACCTCGCCGTTTGCCAGCCTGACGGTCGGGCCCTCGATAGTGTCGACGGGGACGACCCCCGCGGCCTTGCCCGGGCGCTCGGTCTTGATCTGGGTGCCCGTCGCGAGGAAGTCGTCGACCAGGTGCATCGTTGCCGGGTGGACGCCCGCAGTCGCGTGGCCGTGGTTGCGCGCGCGGCCGTAGCGCAGCCGGAAGCCACCGGACTCGCTGGGATGAGAGAAGACCGGCCGGCCGGCGATCAGGTCACGGAGGTACTTCTTGGAGGGGTCCGGGCGGGGCGGGCCAGTGGGGCCGTCGTCGCCCTCGCTGTCGCCGTTCTCCGCCTCGCTCTCCTCGGCCGTGGCGTCGGCGTCCGCCCCGTTCTCGGCCGCGTCCGCGTCGTCGTCCACATCCCCGCCGTCCTTGTACGCGCCGTCGATGAGGGCCTGGAGCCAGGGCCAGTCCACCTCGTCGAGTTCGCGGGTGTACCGCTGGATCTTGGGGGCTTTCAGCGCGATCCCCTCCGCGAAGACCAGACACATCCCCCCGCGGGAGGCGTTGGTGTCGACCCGTTCGAGGTCACGGTAGCCCTCGACCTCCTCGTCGCCGGTGGCCTCGCCGTCGAGCATGACCGGCATGTGCTCGGCGATGAACTCCGCCTCGGCCTCGACGGGGCTGTACTGGAGCCCCGTCTCGGAATCGTACAGCGCCACCTCCTCGGCGTAGCGGCCGACCTCGTCGCTCCGGGCGCGGTATTCCTCGATGCCCAGGAGCGTCCGGGCGTAGTCGGCGACGAGCACGGACAGCGCCTGTGCGGTCCCGCCCGCCGAGCGGATCGGACCGGCGTAATAGACGTTGACGAACTCCGTGCCGTCGTCGTTTTCGAGGAGTTCGACGCGGTCGATCCCCTCGATCGGTGCGGCGACGACCCCCTCCGTGAGGAGGGCGACGGCGGTCCGGACCGCCCCCTCGACCTTGCCGGCGCGGGTGTCGTAGTCGCCGACGGTGCCCTCGACGAAGTCCTCCACGAGGGCGAGGGCGGCCGCCTCGCGGGACATCTGCCCGTCGAGCTCGCGGACGCGCTCGGCGACGCCGTCGATGCCGAGGATGTTCTCGACGCGGTCGGCCATGTCCTTGGCGACGGGGATCTCGACGCTCTCGGCCGGGTCGCCGCCGCGCTCGCGGGCCCGCTCGGCCACCTCGAAGGCCGCATCGAGGTCGTCCTCGAGTTCCCGGAAGTAGCGGTCGTCCGCGGGCCGCATCAGAGGGTCCAGAGGTCCAGGTCGGTCACGGGGTCGCGCTCGCGGACGAGCTCGGCGTCGAACGCCCGGAGATAGAGCTCGCCGGCGAAGGTCGTCGCCGAATCCAGGTGGCCGGCGACGGTCGTCCCGTCGGGCCGCGAGAGCGCGACGTGGGTGTGCGCGAAGGGCTCGCCGGAAAGCGTCGAGACGTTCCCCACGGCGGGCACCACCTCCAGGGGCTCCTCGAAGACGATGCTGTCGTATTCCTGGCGGTCCTGGTCGTAGAAGGCCAGTTCGGCGTCCTGGACCGCACCCAGGCCGAAGAAGAAGGCGGAGTCGATCCCTTCGTCGGCGGCGAAGGCCTCGATCTGGGCCCGCCAGTCCCGGCCGTGCTCCAGCCGCGCGACGAACTCCCGGGTGGCGTCGACTTCCTGGTAATCCATGTCCGGGGCGACGGCTGGAGCCCTCAAAAGTACACTGGTCGTCGCAGTCCCATCGACGACGGTCGGGACGGGCAGCCGGCCCTGCCGAGCGGAGCGTCAGGCGGGCAAGGAGACCCGGCCGGCGACGAGTTTCCGGGTTGCGTCCCAGAACTGCAGCTCCGTGACGGTCCACTCGACGGGCTCGACGGGGCCGAGGACCGCCTCGGCGGCGGCGAGACTCCCGCCGCGGGCGACCGTCACGTGGGGGGTGTACTCGTCGCCCTCCAGGCCCGGAACGGGGTCGAAGGCCCGACAGAGCCGGTCGTGGAGCCGCCACAGGCCGGGGGATTCGACGGCCAGATAGACGACCGGCCCGGAGCCGGCCGTGGGCTCGGCGAACCAGTCGACCCGGTCGACCCGGACCTCGAAGGGCGGGGTCCCGGAGAGCGCCTCGCGGGCGCGGGCCTCGACCCGGTGGGCCTCGCCCTCGGGGAGCCGCTTCGCCACGAGCGTCCGGTCGTCACGGACCCGCACCCCGCCGGCGTCGGCGGGGGCGCCCCGGGAGCCGGCGGATGCACCGGCGCCGGACGGGCCGAGGGCTGTCCCGCCCTGTCTGGCGGTCAGGTCGGCGGCGACCTCCCCGGCCAGCGCGGAGACGCGGCCCGGCACCGGGACGTTGACGCTGTTCACACCGGGCTGTCGGTGACGGGGGCCGAAAAGCGCGTCGGGAGCGGGAGCGCGGCGAGCAGGCGGGTGAGCGGCCGCTCGCGCGGATACCGGCGAGCCGGGTGGACGGGGCGGCGACGGCCGGTCGGCTACAGCCGGTCGAGCAGGTAGAGGACGATCAGGATGATGACGGCGAGCCCGAGCAGCTTGGGGAGGGGGACGAGGATAAACTGGAGGACGTCGACGAAGGCCTCCAGGACCTCCAGGGCCAGCCAGACCACGACGAGGACGAGGATGACCTTCAGCAGGGTGTCCGTATCGATATCCATAGTCCGAAGTCCTCCGCGTGAGGCATAGCCTTTCTGGCCCGGTGTCGGCAACAAGCCATTTGAGCGGCGCCAGCAAATGGCCGGCCAATGAGTGTTGCAGGACGGGTCGTCGTCGCGCTCGCAGTCGCAACCCTGGCGCTGTCGGCCGCCTCGGCGGGCGTCGCGGTCCAGGACGGCCCGGTCGGACAGGCCGGTATCGACGCCGACTCCACGACACTCGCCGCCGCCGTCGGGCCGGACGGGGGTGCCGACTGGCGGGTCACGTACCGGATCGAGCTCGACGACCAGAACGCGACCGACGCCTTCGAGTCGCTCCGGCAGGATATCGAGGCCAACCGCTCGCGGTACGTCGCGACGTTCCGGGAGCGCATCGAGGCGACCGCCGCCAGCGCCGAGAACGCGACCGGCCGGGAGATGTCGGTCGGGAACTTCAGCGTCGAGGTGGAGACCCGGGCACAGCCCGACACCACCTTCGGCGTCGTCACCTACCGCTTCGAGTGGAGCGGCTTCGCCGCGACCGACGGCGACCGCATCGCGGCGGGGGACGCGCTCGACGGGCTGATCCTCGACTCGGGGACCGCCCTGCGGGTTTCCTGGCCCGACGGCTACGGGGTCACGAGCGTCACGCCCGACGCGACCGAGCGGGAAGCGGGCGCCGTCGTCTGGCGCGGCCCCGCGGACTTCGAGGCCGGGGAACCCCGAGTGACCGTCGAGCAGGGTGCCGGGTCCACGCCCACGGAGACGGTGTCGCCGGGCGGCGGGAACGGCGACGGTGGCGGTGACGGGACGGAGGGTGGGCTCGGCAGCCTGCTCCCGGTCGCGGTCCTGCTGCTCGCCGCCCTGGTGGTCGGGGGCGTCCTGCTGGCGCGCCGGGGGGACAGTGGGCCGGCAGGCGGGAGTGAGGGAACCGCGGGGGCAGCCGGCGACAGCGAGAGCGGCACCGGCTCGGGTGGGGGCGGGGACGGGACGCCCGCGGCCCCGCCGGAGGAGTTGCTCAGCAACGAGGAGCGAGTCCTCCGGCTCCTGGAGGAAAACGGCGGCCGCATGAAACAGCAAGAGGTCGCCGAGGAACTGGACTGGACGGCAGCCAAGACCAGCCAGGTCGTCGGCGACCTCCGCGATGAGGACGAGGTCGAGTCGTTCCGGCTCGGCCGGGAGAACGTCCTCACGCTTCCGGACGTGGATATCACCGGTTCGGACGGGGATGCCACCGGCGACGAGACGTAGTATATAACCGTTCGCCTGCACAGAGCACCGACTGCGACCGTTCACGGCGAAACCACCCGACGTGAACGGCCTGTATCCGAATTAATCCGGTTTAAACGGGGCTGATCGGGGCTCAGCGACGTCCCTTTATATGATGGTGTGGGGGTAACGGAGGGATGTGATGAAGCGATCGAACGCACTGACACTCGGACTGGTCGTCGCCGCGCTGCTGGCGGTCCCTGTCGTCGGGGCGGCCGCGGCCGGCGGTGACGTGGTCGCACAGACCAACGAAACGAACAGCTCGGACACCTCGAACGCCTCGGACGCCGTCAGCCCCGGGGAGCGGCTCTCCGGGGTCGTCGGCGTGCAGGGAGCCGAACTCGAGGGTGAGGTCGACAGGCGTGCCTTCGGGCTGAAGGTCGCCCGGGCAGCCTCCGACGACGCCCGCGCACAGGTCGTCGGGGAGCAGCTGGGTGACATCGAGCAGCGCTTGCAGAACCTCACCGCCCAGAAGGAGGCGCTGGACGAGGCCCGCGAGAACGGGTCGATCAGCCAGGGGGAGTACGCCGCGAAGGTGAGCGAACTCGCCGCGCGGGGCCAGACCGCCTCCGACCTCGCCAACGATACCAACGAGACCGCGGGCGAGCTGCCCCGCGAGGTGCTCGAGGCCAACGGCGTGAACGTCTCGGCGATCCAGCAGCTGCGGACCGGCGCGAGCGAGCTGACCGGTCCCGAGGTAGCCGCGATCGCCCGGTCGATCGCCGGCCCGAACGTCGGGGAGGCGCCCCAGGAGGTCCCGGCCGGCGGTCCCGATGACGCGGGGCCCGACGGTGAGCGTGGCGAGGCCGGCAACGCCACGGACGGCGACGGCACCGACGCCCCCGACGGGACGGACACGCCCGACGGAACCACCACGCAGGACGGCACCGACACGGACACCGGGACTGCAACCGAGCCGGGAACCGACGGTGGCAGTGACGAGGGCTCCCGCGGCGGGGGCAACCGCTGAGACTCCGTCAGAGCGAACCAAGCTCCTCTACAGGTATCCGCAATGTCGACACACCGACGACGTTTGACGCTGACAGCACTGGTTGTCGCGACGCTGCTGTTGGTCCCGACGGGCACGATGGGGGCCGTCCCGGACACGACCGCGTCTCACGAGGACGGGACTGACCGGGCCTTCGTCGCCGAGATGGAGGCCGACGGAACGGTCGAGGTGACCGTCCGGTACACGTTCGACCTCACCGACGACGCCCGCGCGGACGCCTTCGCAGAACTGCAGGACAACGGGACCGCGCGGGAGGCGTTTCTGACCGCGTTCCGGAATCGGATGGCCCTGGTCGCAAACGACACCGCGGCGGCGACGGGGCGTGACGTGACGGCCGGCGAGGCAGACATCGCGTTCCGGACCGCGGATTCGACGGGGGTCGTCGAACTCTCGGTCCCCATCGAGAACCTGGCGGCGGTCGACGGCGAGCGGCTGGCGCTGAGCGAGCCGTTCGCGAGCAACTTCGACCCCGAGCGGGAGTTCCGGGTCGTCCTCCCGGACGGCTACGAGGTCGTCTCGGCGACCCCGGGACCGACGAGCGCGGACGGTGGCACACTCGTGTACGCGGCGGACACGAGTCTCGACGGGTTCGAGGTCGTCGCCGAGCAGTCGGACGTGGAGTCGAATGAGAGCACCGACGGCGCAGACGCCAGTACCGACGGCGACGAGTCGACGGCTGGCGGTGGCAGCCCCGGCTTCGGGGTCGCCGCGGCGCTGGTCGCGCTGGCGGCAGTGCTCGTCGGACTGCGGGCTCGCTGACGGCGGCGCGGGCCTGTCAGGCCACCACACGGCGATTCGTTCTCGGAAGATATTTCAAGACACACGGGAAAGAACAGGCCACATGACGTCGACCCGCGCCTCCGGCCACGCCCGGCCCGCCAGCGGGTCCGCCCTTCTCCGAGTACGACGACCGGGCCGGTAAGGCCCGTCTACTCACTCCCCCAGTCTCGAACCGTCCGAATGCCGCCCACTATCGGGTCCTGGGGCGGTCAACCGTTCACTCGACACCCGACACCCGGTTCGCCATCCGACACCCACCGCGCACGTACCACGCGCGCCCCACACCACACAACACATGCCAGAGGACGACACCACACGCGTCGCGCTCGCCTTCTCGGGCGGGCTCGACACCACAGTCTGCGTACCGCTGCTCGAAGAGGAGTACGGCTACGACGAGGTAATCGGCGTCACCGTCGACGTCGGCCAGCCCCGCAAGGAGTTCGACGAGGCCGAGGAGACCGCCGCCGCGCTCGACGTCGAACACTACGTCGTCGACGCCCGCGAGGAGTTCGCCGACCTGTGCCTGCGGTCGGTGAAGGCCAACGCCACCTACCAGGGTTACCCCCTGGGGACGGCGCTGGCCCGGCCGGTCATCGCGGGGGCGATCCTCGACGTCGCCCTCGCCGAGGGGTGTGACGCCGTCGCCCACGGCTGTACGGGGAAGGGCAACGACCAGCTCCGGTTCGAGGCCGTCTGGCGGGACTCCCCGCTCGACGTGGTCGCGCCGGTTCGCGAACTCGGCCTGACCCGCGAGTGGGAGCAGGAGTACGCCGCCGAGCGCGGCCTGCCCGTCGAGGGGGGCAGCGAGGGCCGGTACAGCATCGACACCAACCTCTGGAGCCGGTCGATCGAGGGCTCGGAGCTGGAGGACCCGGCCACCATCCCGGAGGACGACATCTACGACTGGACGCAGAACCCCAGCGGGAAGGAAGCCGAGCTCGTCGAGGTCGAGTTCGCCGAGGGCGAGCCGGTCGCCCTCGATGGGGAGTCGGTCGAGCCCGTCGAGCTGGTCGAGGAACTCAACGAGCGGGCCGGCGCCCACGGCGTCGGCCGGACCGACATGATGGAAGACCGGATGCTCGGGCTCAAGGTGCGGGAGAACTACGAGCACCCCGCCGCCACCGTGTTGCTGACGGCCCACGAGGCGCTGGAACAGCTCGTGCTCACCCAGGAGGAACGGCAGTTCAAACAGCAGGTCGACCAGCAGTGGGCCCAGAAGGGCTACCAGGGGCTGGTCGACGCGCCACTCGTCGGGGCCCTGGAGGGCTTTATCGACACGACCAACCAGCGCGTCACCGGGACCGTCACCGTGAAGCTGGAGGGCGGCCACTGCCGCCCGGTCGCCCGCGAGAGCGACTTCTCGGTGTACTCGGAGTCGGCGGCGTCCTTCGACGAGGAGGACGTCACCGGCGGCATCACCCAGGAGGACGCCACCGGCGTCGCCAAGTACCACGGCTTCCAGTCCCGGCTGGCCAACCGCGCCATCGAGAACGAGCGTGCCGGCAACGGCACGGACGAGGAGGAGTGAGATGCCGGAGGAAGGCGCGAACGACGGGGCCGGCGACGCGGGGCGCGACGAGCGTCCCGCAGCCGGCACCGGCGGAGATACCAGCGGCGCCGACAGCGGGGGTGTCGTCCGTCGGGACCGCTTTGCCGGCGGCCCCGCCCGTGCCTTCCTCTCGTCGCTTGCCGACGACGAGCGCATCTTCGCCGCCGACCTCGCCGTGGACCGCGCCCACGTCGTGATGCTCGCAGAGCAGGGGGTCGTCGACGACGACGATGCGGGAGCCATCCTGGCAGCGCTCGCCGACATCGAGGACGCGGGTCACGGCGCGTTACCCGACGGCGAGGACGTCCACGAGGCCATCGAGACGGCCGTCATCGACCGGGTCGGGCCCGCGGGCGGGCGGATGCACACCGCCCGCTCGCGCAACGACGAGGTGGCCGCCTGCATCCGCTACCGGCTGCGGGAAGACCTGCTGGAGACGTTGGAAGTGCTGGTCGAGGCCCGCGAGCAGCTGATAGAGACCGCCGCCGAGCACGCGGAGACGGTGGCACCCGGGTACACCCACCTCCAGCCCGCCCAGCCCACGACGGTGGGACACTGGCTGTGCTCCTACGAGGGGGCGCTGGCCCGGGACACGGCGCGGCTGGTCGACACCTACGACCGGACCAACCGGTCGCCGCTGGGCGCGGCGGCTTTCGCCGGGACGAGCTTCGACGTCGACCGCGAGCGGACCGCCGGACTCCTGGGCTTCGACGGGCTGGTCGAGAACGCCACCGACGCCGTCTCGGCGCGGGATTTCCTCGTCGAAACCGCAGCGGGAATGGCGGGGCTCGCGACGACGCTGTCGGGCCTGGCCGAGGACCTGGTGACGATGGCCAGCAAGGGTCACGTCGAGCTGGCCGACGACTACGCCTCGACGTCCTCCATCATGCCCCAGAAGAAAAACCCCGACACCCTGGAGCTGGTGCGGGGCCGGACCGGCGACGCCGTGTCCGGGCTGCAGGGCCTGTTGACGACGCTGAAGGGGCTCCCCCGGGCGTACAACCGCGACCTCCAGCGGGCGGGCCGTCACGCCTGGGACGCGGTCGACAGCACGACCGAGAGCGTCGGGGTGGCCGTCGGCGCCGTCGCGACCGCGGAGTGGCCGGCCGACGAGCTGGAGGTGGCGGCAGGCGAGGGGTTCTCGACGGCGACGGGTGTGGCTGACCTCCTGGCCCAGGCGGGCGTTCCCTTCCGGACGGCCCACGAGGTCGTCGCGCGGGCCGCAGAGGATATCGCGGGAGATGAGGCCGCGCCCGGTATCGACGCGCTGGATGCCGCCGGGGAGGCCGTGATGGACGAGCCGGTGACCGCGCGGGTCGACCGGGGGGCGGTCGCGGCTGCGCTGGACCCCGCCGAGAACGTCGCGATGCGGGACTCCCGGGGCGGGCCGGCACCGGAGGCCGTCGAGGCACACCTGGGGCGGGCCCGCGCGGGACTCGCCGAGGACCGCGAGGCAGTCGAGCGGCGCCGCGAGCGCGTCGACGCGGCGGGCGAGCAACTGCGCGCGGAGGTGGCGGCGTATGTCTGAGTCGCAAGCCGCCGTGTCGCCCGCCCCGAAACCCGCACCGACCCGACAGCAGCGACTGCCGCTGCCGCCGTCCCCCTCGGGGGGACGAATTACCAGAAATAGTATGCGATAATACTGAAGCGGCTTTGGAGGTTTCTAGACGCCGATAGATGGGTGTATGAGTAACGAATGTATTCTGATATGTTCGAAGGCTTTAAGTGGGTGGGCGCGCGAGAGAGGTGTACAATGGCAGACTGCATCGAGTGCGGGGCCGAGGTCTCCCTGCACGAGGGCCTCGAAGTCGGAGAGATCGTCGACTGTGCCACCTGCGGTGCCGAGCTCGAGGTCGTCGGGGTCGACCCCGTCGACCTCGACACGGCGCCCGAGCTCGAGGAGGACTGGGGCGAGTGAGCACCGCGGCCCGCGCGACCAGGAGGACAGCATGAAGGTCGGACTCTGCTACTCCCGGATCCGGAAAGACGAGAAACTGCTGCTCGGCGAGCTGCGCGAGCGGGGCCACGAGGTCGCCAAGGTAGACGTCCGCCGCCAGCGCTTCGGCCTCGAGGAGCCACCGGCGGACATGGCCGGCGTCGACGTGCTCGTCGACCGGTGTCTCGCCACCAGCCGGAGCCGCTACGTCACCCGCTTTGCCGACGCCTACGGGATCCCCATCGTCAACGGCGCCGAGACCGCCCGGATATGTGCGGACAAGGTCGAGAACTCCCTGGCGCTGGCCGAGGCCGGCGTTCCCACGCCGACGACCGAAGTCGCGTTCACCAAGGACACCGCTCTGGAGGTCGTCGAGGACTTCGGCTACCCCTGCGTGCTCAAGCCCGTCATCGGGTCGTGGGGGCGGCTGATGGCGAAACTCGACTCCCGCTCGGCCGCCGAGGCCATCCTCGAGCACAAGGAGACGCTGGGCCACTACGAACACAAGGTCTTCTACGTCCAGGAGTTCGTCGAGAAGCCCGGCCGCGACATCCGCGTGGTCGCCACCGACGGCGAGCCCGTCGCGGCGATGGTCCGCTCCTCGGACCACTGGCTGACAAACGCCGCCAAGGGCGCCGAGGTCGCCCCCTTCGAGCCGGATGCGGAGGCCCGGGACCTGGTCGCGCGGGCGAGCGAAGCTGTTGGTGGTGGCCTGCTCGGTGTGGATCTGATGGAGACAGGGGTGGACGAGGACGGCGAGCCCACGGGCTACACCGTCCACGAGGTCAACCACACCGTCGAGTTCAAGGCGCTCGACGACGCCGTCGACGTCGACGTCCCCGCGCGGGTCGTCGACTGGCTCGAGACGGTTCCGGAGGTGGACGGATGAGCTACACCGCCAGCGTCGTCGGCGGGTCGGGGTTCACCGGCGGCGAACTGCTGCGGGTGCTCGACGGCCACCCCGAGTTCGAGGTCGTCCAGGCGACCAGCCGCTCGCGGACGAACAAGACAGTCGGCTACTCCCACCCCAACCTCCGGCACCTCGATTTGCGCTTCTCGGATCCTGAAGAACTGGAGTCGGTGGACGTGCTCTTCGCCGCCACCCCCCACGGCGTCTCGATGGGCGAGATCGACCGCTTTCGCGACGCCGCCGACACCGTCGTCGACCTCTCGGCGGACTTCCGGCTCGACACCGAGGCGGCGTACGAGGAGTGGTACGACGGCCACGAGCGGCCCGACCTCCTGGAGGAGTCGGTCTACGCCCTGCCGGAGCTCAACCGCGAGGCGCTGCCCGGCGCCGAGTTGATCGCTGCCGGCGGCTGCAACGCCACCGCCACGATCCTCGGGCTCATGCCTCTCGTCGAAGAGGGCGTGCTGACGGGCGAGGAGCAGGTCGTCGTCGACGTGAAGGTGGGGTCGAGCGAGGGCGGGGCCGGCGGCGGCGAGGCCGCCTCCCACTCCGAGCGCTCGGGCGTCGTCCGGCCGTACGCCCCGACGGGCCACCGCCACGAGGCCGAGATCGAGGCCTTCCTGGGGCTGGACGTCTCCTTCACCGTCCACGCCGTCGACATGACCCGGGGAGCCTCCGCGACGTGTCACGTCTTCCCCGGCGAACCCGTCTCGAAGGGCGACCTGTGGGGTGCCTACCGGGGCGCCTACGAGGAGGAGCCGTTCGTCGAGCTGGTCGCGGGCGGCGGGGGCGTGTACCGCTACCCCGAGCCCAAGGCCGTCGCGGGCACCAACCGCGCGGAGGTCGGCTTCGAGCTCGACCCCTCGAACAGGCGCATCGTCTGTTTCGCCGCGATAGACAACATGCTGAAAGGCTCCGCGGGCCAGGCCGTCCACGCCGCCAACGTGGCGCTGGGCATCGAGGAGACGGCCGGGCTGGAGTTCCGGGGCCTGCATCCTGTCGGCGCACCATGATAGTCATCAAGATCGGGGGCGCTCGCGCGGTCGACCCCGCGGGCGCGCTCGCGGACGTCGCAGCGCTCGTCAAGAGTGAGGGGGAGGGCGGGGACCACGAGGCCGAAGACGTGGTCGTCGTCCACGGCGGCTCGACGGCCGTCGACGAGACCCTCGAGCGGCTCGGCATCGAGCCGGAGTACGTCGAGACCCCCTCCGGCGTCAAGGGTCGGTTCACCGACGAGGAGACCATGGAGGTCTTCGAGATGGTGATGCCCGGCCTGCTGAACACCGAACTCGTCGCCGCCCTCCAGAGCGAGGGCGTCGACGCCGTCGGGCTCTCGGGGGTCGACGGCAAGCTCCTGCATGGCCCCCGGAAGTCGGCGGTCCGGGTCGTCGAGGACGGCAAGCGGAAGGTCCGCCGGGGCGACCACTCCGGCACACCGAAGGAGGTCAACGCCGACCTGCTCGGCGGGCTGGTCGCCGACGGCTACACCCCGGTCGTGAGCCCGCCGATGGCCGG
>JAZKSZ010000039.1:0-13756 GCA_036625795.1 Haloarculaceae archaeon | reverse complement strand
GTGCGGACCTGGGCGTACCACCGCCGAACCAGCACCGTCGCGGCGACGCCGACCGCGGCGCCCACGGCGACGCGGGGGTAGCTCGCGACCGCGAGGGTCGCCAACAGGACGGCGAGCACGCCGACACTCCCCACGAGGGAGGTCCGGCCGGGCCTGCGCTTGTCGGCTGCGTTCGAGAGGTCTTTCTGCATATCTACGGGGAGGGCCCACATCCACATAAGTATAATCTGAAGAACATTTCTGTAAGCGCGTTTTCTGAAACGGTTTTCTGTAAGGATTCTTATCTTTCTGTCGGCGGACGGCTCGGCTACCGAACTGGGACGCGTGACGTCTCCTGCCGAGGCCGGCTACCACTCTTATCTCATACCTGATACAACCGCCGGGTTTAGGTAGCCGGTCGGCATACCGGGGTGCATGGCAGGCGACGGCGACAGCGAGCGACTCTCCCCGGACGACGCCTTCGCCACGCTGGGCAACGGGACCCGGCTCGGGATCCTCCAGGCGCTCGGGCGGGCCGAGGACGACGTGTCGTTTTCGGAGCTCCGGGACCGGGTTGGCGTCGAGGACTCGGGGCAGTTCAACTACCACCTGGAGCAGCTGGTCGGACACTTCGTCCGGAAGACCGACGAGGGCTACCAGCTCCAGCGGGCCGGCCGGCGGGTCGTCGAGGCGGTGCTCTCGGGCGCGGTGACCGACGCCCCCGACCTGGACCGGACGCGGGTCGACGAGACCTGCGAGCTCTGTGGCGCCCCCATCGAGGTGGCCCGCGACGGGGGGAGCATCGCGATGTACTGTACCGAGTGTGCCGGCCGCTACAGCCACGCCTACGGCGACGACCCGACCGGCCGCAGGGCCGACGAGGGGTATCTCGGCCGACTCCCGCTGCCGCCGGCGGGACTCCGGGACCGCACGCCGACCGAAGTCCTGCGGGCGGCCTGGACGTGGGGCAACCTCGAGATGCTCGCCATCTCGGCGGGGATCTGCCCGCGGTGTTCGGCCACCGTCGACCGCACCCCCCTGGTGGTCTGCGAAGACCACGACACGAGCGACGGGCTCTGCGCGGAGTGTCGCGGCCGGCAGGCGGTCCGGCTCACGGTCTCCTGTACCAACTGCATCTACGGGAGCGGGGGCATCTTCAGCATCAACCTGGTCTCGAACACCGACCTGCTCGACCTGCTGACCGACCACGGGCTCAACCCTGTCGTCCCCGACTCGATCCGGCGGGTCAACGAGGTCCACGGCGAGTACGGGGAGGAACTCCTCTCGACCGAGCCGTTCCGCGCCCGCTTTACCTTCGATGTCGACGGCGACACGCTCGCGTTGACCGTCGACGACGACCTCGAGGTAGTCGAGGCGACCCGGCCGGCCGACTAGGACTAGACCAGGTCGCGCTCCTCGAACAGCGCCAGCAGCTCGTCCATGGTCTCCACGACGACATCGCAGACCGGCTCGACGGCGGGCTTGGGCTCGAAGCCGACCGCCAGGTCCGCGACCTCGAGCATCGGGAGGTCGTTCGCGCCGTCCCCGACTGCGACCGTCCCGTCGTCGCCGACGACAGCCCGCAGCACCTCCAGGGCGTCGTCCTTGGTCCCCTCGATGAGTGGCCCCTCGACCTCGCCGGTGAGCGCGCCGCCCGCGACCGGCAGCCGGTTCGCCACGACCGCGTCGACGGCGACGCCCTCCCTGTCGAGTGCGGCCTCGACCCCGCGCTCGAACCCGCCGGTCAGGATGGCGACGTAGACCCCCGCCTCCCGGAGCGCCCGGATGACGTCGGCTGCGCCGGGGCGCAGGCGGACCTCCTCGAAGGCGGCCTGCGCGTCGGTGTCGCCGAGCCCCTCCAGCAGCGCACACCGCCGCCGGAGGCTCTCGGCGTAGGCGATCTCGTCGTTCATCGCCCGCTCCGTGATCTCCTCCATCTCGTCGGCGGCCCCGCACCGCTCGCCGAGCAACACGGTCATCTCGGAGTCCGAGAGCGTCCCGTCGAAGTCGAAGGCGACGATCATGGGCCGGGTTCGCGGCCGGGGGATTCAAACCCGGCGGTTCGGCCTCCCTCCCGGCTCACGGCGCCGGCGGGTCCCCGTCGTAGCCGTCCATGTCCTGACGAGACCACCTTTTCCGGCTCGTGTGGCTCGCGTCGCTCGCCACCGCGTGGCGGCTCCGCCGCCACGGCATCCGGGTGCGGGCCGTCGGCCCGCACCCCGCTCGCCGAAAAACGTGGGCGAAAAAACCGCACTCCACAGTTCATGGCGCCGGGGGCTCCTCCTGGTAGCCGTCCATGTCCTGATAGAAATTCAACATCGCGAACTTGAGTTTCTCGGGGTCGAGGTCGACCATCTCGGCGCGCTCTTCGGGCGGGAAGGCCCCGCGGACGGCGTACTCGCCCATCTCCACCTCCGCGCGCTCGGTGTAGCGGGCGTCCAGCAGGACGCGGACGCCGAAGTCCTCCGGCGACCGGACCACCCGGCCCAGCGCCTGTCGGGTCTTCCGGACGGTCGGGATCTCGACGGCGTAGTGCCACCCGGCGTCCTCGTTGCCGACGGTCGCACCGACCGCCTCGTCCTCGTCGACCTCGAAGGCGCCGTCGTAGGCCTCCTGGACGGCCTCCATCCGCTCGTCGAGATGGGGGTAGGGGACGCCCACGACCACGACCGTCCGGGCGTCGTCGCCGTCGAAGCTCACTCCCTCGCCGAGCGTCCCCCACAGCGAAGTAAAGAGGATCCCGTCGTCGTCCCCGGCGAAGCGCTCGCGCAGCTCGCGGGCGGGCGTGCCCGCCTCGTCGAGATACCGGGTCCCGACGGAGACCCGCTCGTGGTAGCGGGCCGCCTCCGCGTAGGAGGGGAAGAAGGCCAGCGTGTTTCCGGGGGTCATCCGAGCGGCGTCCTCCAGGGCTTCGGTGACGGTCTCCTGGACGTCCCGGTGGTCGCGCTTGCTCGCAAAGAGGGCGGGGCCGTCGACCGCGTAGGTCCGGCGTCGCTGTTCGGGGAACTGCGGGCCGTAGGCGAGCGTCTCGGGACTCTCGAGCCCCAGGACGTCCTCGGTCACCGCGAAGGGGCGAAGCGTCGCGCTCATCAGCACGCTCGCGTGCAGCGAGTCGAACAGCGAACTCGTGACCTCCTCCGGGATACAGGTGTAGAGTTCGGCGCGACCGTACACCTCTCCCGCCCCTCGGTCGCCATCGTTGCGCGCCTCGCCCGGCCCACCGCCACCGGTGCCGGTGCCGGCAGCGTCTCCGCCCCTGCCGGCCTGCTCCCGGCGGACGCTCACCACTGGGTACGTGCCCGCGTCGTCGCCCTCCTCCAGCCACGCGGCGAGAAACCGGGCGGCCTGCAGGGTCTGACACTCCTTGCGGACGCTCGTCTCGCCCGACCGGTAGGCCTCCTCGTACTGTTCGTCGAGTTCCCGGCCGAGTTCGACGGCCCGGTCGAGTTCCTCCTCGACGCCCGGGCCGGTGTACGCCCGCAGAAAAGCCCGGGTGAGGTCGTCCCGCCCCTCCTCGTTGTCGACAGCCAGGTCCGCCCACTCCTCGCCGACGGCCCGTTCGTCCGGGCCGTCGGGGTCCGAGAGGACGTCCTCGTAGGCCGTCGCGAGCGCGTCCCGGAACGTCGAGAGGACGTTCTCGGCGGCCTCCCGGCGGGAGTCCTCCACACCTGCCAGTTCGTCGAGTGCCTCCGCCAGCGTCGTTTCGGTCAGGGTCCGGCGGGCGTGCTCGCGGGCGGCGTCCTCCACGTTGTGGGCCTCGTCGAAGACCGCGATGACGTCCTCCGGGTCCCGGCCCAGCCACCGGAAGAACTGCTCGCGGATGACCGGGTCCAGCAGGTGGTGGTAGTTACACACGACGAGGTCGACCCCCTCGACGCCTTCCTTCAGCAGCTCGTAGCCACACATCCCCGCCCCCTCGGCGTACTCGTAGATCTCGTCGGGCGTGCGGACGTCGTCGTACAGCCACGCGAAGAAGTCGTCGGTGTCGGCGGTCAGGTTCCGGTAGTAGTAGTCACAGGTCGCCCGGTCGCCGAAGTCGGCCAGTTCCTCCTCGACGGCCTCGAGTTCGTCCATCACGGCGCCGCGGGCCTCGCTGGCCGCCGTGTCCCCGGCCTGGCTCTCCTCCAGGAGGTCGCGCTGCTTGCGCTCGAGTTCGGCCTGCTCGCGCTCTGCTTCGACCAGGTCACGGGTGGTATCCCGCAGCGCCTGACACTCCTGGTAGCCGACGTCGATGTGACACATCGAGGCCTTCCCGCGGAAGACGACCGCCCGGAGGTCGGTCGCGTCGGCGATGGCGGAGGCCTCCCGGCGGAACTGGCGGGTCTGCTGGTGGACGTTGGTGGTGATGACGACCGTCTTCCCGGTCTCGCGGGCGTGCTCCAGGGCGGGAGCGAGTGCCGCCAGCGTCTTTCCGGTCCCCGTCGCCCCCTCGAAGAGGACGTCCGTCCCCTCCTCCAGCGCCCCGTGGACGACTCCCATCGCCTCCCGCTGGTGGTCGTAGGGCTCCTCGTAGGGGAAAAACCGCAGGTAGGCGGGCGACGAACCCGCCGGGGACCCCGAGGTCTCTGACACACCGGTCGTTGTGCGTTCCCGGATATAAACTCCGGCCCCGGGGCGGATGTGGACGCTCGCAGCGGGGCAGTCAGCCCGCGACGCCGCTCCTCCCGGCACCCGGCTCCAGGTGTCCGCCTCAGCGCGCCTCCGTGTCGACCCGCGGGTCCAGTGCCCGGTAGGACAGGTCCTGGATGACGCTCCCAACGACCCCGACGCCGATGATGATGACCGTCCCGCCGAGCAGGACCGGGAGGTCACGGCTCTCGATGGCCCGGACGAGCACCAGCCCCAGGCCCTCGATGCCGAACAGGGCCTCGATGACGAACACCGCCAAGACGAGCAGCGTGAGCACCTCGGTGAAGAGCATCGACACCACGGGGATCGCGGCGTTGCGGAGCACGTGGACCGCGACGCGGCGCTCGCTCGCCCCTTTTGCGCGCACCAGGTCGACGAACTCCGCAGTCGCGTACTCCCGGCCGTAGGCCCGCGTGTAGCTGGCGTACCCGCCGAGCAGGGCCGTCGTCGTCAGCAGCACCGGCAGGAGGTGCTCGAAGACGAACGCCGACTGGCCGACGACGCCATCCAGCGCCAGCGAGAGGGCGATCCCCCCGACCCAGAAGTTCGGCAGCGCGAAGACGAGGTAGGCCGTCCCCATCCCCATGCTCGCCAGCCGTCCCTCGGGGCGCAACGCGGCGTACAGCCCGATCAGCAGGCCGGCGACGACCGCCAGCGCGACCGCCGGGAGGACGTAGGTCGCGGTCCGGGCCGCGGCGTCCACGACGACCGGAAAGGCGGGCTCGCCGGTGGAAAACGAGGGGCCCCAGTCGAGCACTACCATGTTCCCCAGCCAGTCCAGATACTGGTCGAGCAGCGGGCGGTCCAACCCGCGGGAGGCCAGATACTCCTGGCGGATCGACTCGACGGACGTCTCCGAGGCGCCGCCCCACTTGGCCAGCCCGACCTGTTCTTTCAGCACCCAGTCACCCGTCAGGGTGAAGAGGGCCCACACCGTCGTCAGCACGCCCCAGACCGCCACCAGCCCCAGGCCGACCCGCTTCGCGACCACGCCCCAGACCCTCACGGCGACCACCCGGTCCGGGACCGGGGCGACGGCGACCGTCCGTGCTGGCGACGATAGTGCGACCCGACCGCCCGCGCGGCCCGTCTCCGGGCTCGGCCGCCGTGGGACCGGCTGCCGGTCCGCGAGTGTGTTCTGGAGGGCATACCCCGTGTCTGTCGCTCGTGGCTCAAAAAAGTACACCTGCACTGATAGAAAGACTGACAAAAAACGTTTAGGTTGTACGCTACTCCCCCACTGTATTCCGATGCCCTCCCCGCCAGCTGCGGACCCTCCAGAGTTCAAACAGGTGTCGTGGGACGAGGTCGAGCCGCCCCGCCGGCTGCTCACCGCCGAGCGGGTCGTCCTCCTCGTTGGCCTGGCTACCGTCGCCGCACTGCTCGCTTACGACCTGACGGCCGAACCGGTCACACTCGTCGCCGGCTGGGACGTCTCGCAGATCGAGTGGGGCGTTCTGGTTTCGGTGGTCGTCCTGCTCGCCTACGGGCTGGTCCCGGCGCTGCGCCAGCGGGCCGGCGTCCGGCGGGTGCTCGGCCGGCTCCGCTCGCGGCCGGCCGCGCTGGCCGCCGCGGCCTTCCTGACCCTCTTCGCGCTCATCGCGCTGGTCGGGCCGGTTGCCCTCTCGCGACCCCGGCTCCAGTTCCAGCACGCCTTCCACCCCCCGGTGGGCTTCTCGACGGGGGTCGACGTCTACCAGTGTCTCGGCGAGACGACCGGTTCGGTGTTCGAGCAGCGGTGTCACGGTGCCCTTGAATTCCCGCTGGGGACCAACCGCCGGGGGAACCCGGTGGGTCACCTGCTCGTCAGCGGCGCCCGGACCGCCCTGAACGTCCTCCTGGTGACGGCGGCGCTCGTCGTTCCCGTCGCTGTGCTCACCGGCCTGGTCGCCGGCACCCGCGGCGGCCTCGTCGACGACCTCCTGATGGCCTACGTCGACATCCAGCTCTCGGTCCCCGCGATCATGGTCTACTTCATCGGTTTCGTCTACCTGGGCCCCTCGCTTCTGTTGCTCGTCGTCGCCTTCGGCCTCTTCAGCTGGGGTGGGATCGCCCGCCTGGTCCGCAGCGAGGTGCTCCAGCGCCGCGAGAGCGGCTACGTCACCGTCGCCGAGAGCCTGGGCGCCTCCCGCTCCTACATCGCCCGGAAACACATCCTCCCGAACGTCACCAGCACGGTCGTCCCGGCGGTGTTCCAGCTCCTCGCCCTGCTGGTCCTGGTCGAGGCCGGCGTGGCCTTTCTGGGCTTTCACGACATCAGCGTCTACTCCTGGGGGGCGACGATAAGCGAGGGCCTCAACGCCGTCGTGCCCGGACAGGTCCAGAACCGGGCGGATGTCCCCGCCTACCGGATCTGGTGGGTGTCGACGTTCCCGGCGCTCGCGCTGGCGGCGACGATGCTCTCGCTGAAGCTGCTCGGCGATGCCCTCCGGGACGCGCTGGACCCGCGGGGTGGGCGAGAATGACCGACCCGCTTCTGGCCGTCGAGGGGCTGGAGACGACCGTCCCGGCCGACGGGGAGACGGTCCGGGCGGTCGACGGCGTCGACTTCACCGTCGAGCGCGGCGAGACGGTCTGTCTGGTCGGCGAGTCCGGCAGCGGCAAGACGCTGACCTGCCAGTCGCTGACGGGGCTGGTCCGCCCGCCGGTCGAGGTTACCGGGGGGTCAGTCCGGTTCGATGGGGTGGAACTTGCGGGTGCCGGGGGGGCAACCCTGCGGCGGGTCCGCGGGGACCGGGTCGCCCACGTCTTCCAGAACCCCCAGCGGGCGCTCGACCCGGTTTACACCGTTGGCGACCAGGTCGCCGAGGCGCTGACCGTCCACCGCGACGTCGGCGAGGCCGCGGCCCGCGAGCGGGCGGTCGAGTTGCTCGACCGCGTGGGGATCCCCCGGGCGGACGTCCGGGTCGACGACTACCCCAACGAGTTCTCCGGCGGGATGCGCCAGCGGGTCGCTATCGCCGTCGCGCTGGCCGCCGACCCCGACCTCATCGTCGCCGACGAGCCCACCACCGCCGTCGACGTGACCGTCCAGGCCCGGCTGCTGGAGCTGCTCGGCGAGCTGACCGCCGACGGGACCGCCCTGTTGCTCGTGACCCACGACCTCCGGGTCGTGGCCGCCCTCGCCGACCGCGTGCTCGCCATGTACGGCGGCACCATCGTCGAGCGCGGCCCCGTCGGCTCGGTCTTCGAGCGGCCGGCCCACCCCTACACCCAGGCACTGTTCGACAGCTTCCGGACCGGTGGGTCACCCGCCGGGAACCCCGGAACCCCTGCCGATGCCCGTGAGACCCGCACCCGCGAGGACCTCCCGACCGACGGCTGCCGGTTCCGGGAGGAGTGTCCCCACGCCGTCGAGGCGTGTGCCGGCGGCGACCAGCCCGCCTTCTACACCGTGGCCGACGGCGCTGGGTCCTCCTCGCCGTCGACCACCCGGCCGTCCGACCCGCCAGCCGACCCCGGCCGTGACGGCCACGCCGCGTCGTGTGTCTACTACGGCCCCGACCGGGACCCCGCGCGGATCCTGGCGGACAGCGCGTCGCTGTCCGGAGGTGGGGACGGTGACTGACGGCGCGAGCGGTGTCGGGCGGGACGGGGACAGCGAACGCGGTGACTCCCTGCTCGCCGTCGAGGACCTGGAGACTCACTACCCCGTCACCGAGGGGTGGCTCCGCCGGGAGGTCGGGCGGGTCCGGGCGGTCGACGGGGTGAGCTTCCGTCTCGAGCGCGGGGAGGCCTTCGGGCTGGTCGGCGAGTCCGGCAGCGGCAAGACGACGCTGGCGCACACGCTGCTGGGCCTGGAGGAGCCCACCGCCGGCGAGGTCCGCTTCGACGGCCAGCCGGTCGGGGAGCGCTCGGGGGCGGCCCTGCGGGCCTTCCGCCGGCGCGCCCAGCTGGTCGTCCAGGACCCGACCGACGCGTTCAACCCCCGGATGCGTGTCGGTGAGGCCGTCGCCGAACCGCTCGCCATCCACGGCGTCGACGACGCCGACCGCCGCGAGACCATCGTCGCGGACCTGCTCGACCGCGTCGGGCTCGACCCGGTGGACGCCGGCCAGTACCCCCACGAGTTCTCCACGGGCGAGCAACAGCGGGTCGCCATCGCGCGGGCGCTCGTGCTCGACCCCGACCTGCTCGTGCTCGACGAGCCCACGAGCGCGCTGGACGGCCGCACCCGGACCGACATCCTCGCGCTGCTGGAGCGGGTCCGCCGGGAGTTCGACGTCGCGATGCTGGTCGTCAGCCACGACATCGACGTCGTCCGGCAGTTCTGCGAGCGGGTGGCGGTGATGTACCTCGGCGAGTTCGTCGAGAAAGGCGCCGTGGATGCTGTCCTCGCGGAGCCCGCCCACCCGTACACCCGGGTCCTGCTCGACTCCGTGCCGAGCCTGGACCCGGCGGCCGACCCGGTCGCCCGGCCGCTGACAGAGACGATGCCCGACCCGTCCGACCCGCCCGACGGCTGCCGGTTCCACACCCGCTGTCCCGCCGTCATCCCCCCCGAGGACCTCGACCTGTCCGAGTCGCTGTGGCGCTCGCTTGCGGCCTTCCGCTTCGCGGTCGCGGCCGGCGACCTCCCCGCCGCGGAGGGGCCGGCGGCGCTGCGGGCGGCCTTCGACCTGCCGGACCCGGTTCCCGACGACGATGTCGAGGCGGCCGTCGCCGACGCCCTCGCCGCCCTCGACCGGGAGGCCGGGCGGGACACGGCGGCTGCGGCCGACCGGCTGGCGGCAGCGCTCCCGACGGTCTGCGCGCAGACCGTCCCCGGGGACATCGAGGTGGAGGGCCGGCCGGTGAGCTGTCACCGCTACGACCCGGAGGTGGCCGGCGAGCCACCCACGCGGTGACGCGGCGCGGCGGCTCCGCACTCGGCGCTCGCCACAAAAGGCGGTCCGTGGTCGGCTCCGCTACTGTCCGACGTCGGTCGCCCGTTCGACGACTTCCGCGCCGTAGAGGTCGGCGAGGTCGTCGTGCTGGTCGGGGCGGTTCTCGTAGACGTCCTGGAACAGCGTGATGGGGGTCTGCAGGGCCTGGTAGGTGGCCTCGTCCCACATCCGGTCGCGGCTGACCTCGACCTCCACGCCGTCGACCCGGATGGTCGCGGCCTGGGTCATCGCGATGGCGCCCTTGCCGGCCTCCTTGGCGGCCTCGAACTCCTCCATGGAGTCGACGATGTCGTCCATGCTCGGGACGTAGGAGACCATGTCGAGCAGCTCCTCCTGCAGTTCCTCGCCGGTGACCTCGCGCTCGTCACCGCCGACCTCGAGCTCGTAGCGGTCCTCGCCGAGGTCCTCGAGTTCGATCCGGTCGCCGTCGTAGACCTCGACGCCGTCCTCGCTCTCGAGTTCGACCTCGCGGCCGTCGGCGTCGATGACCCAGTACCCCTCCGCGGGCGGGAGCGGGGACGTGTTGGCCTCGACGACCTGGCCCGGCGTGAGCGACCAGATGCCGAGCATCCCCTTGGCCTGGTTGTCGGTCATCCGCTCGTGGTAGCCCTCGATGTCGCGGATGTCGTCGTAGGGGCCGTCGACGGCGATGAGGCCGGCGGCGCTGGCTCCCCGGGAGGTGTTGTGGCGCAGTTCGGGCCAGGCCGGGAGCTCGCCCGTGGGCGTGATGGCGCGCATGTCCTTCGTGTAGTCGACCTCGCCGTCGACCAGCAGGAACATCCGCTGGAGGTTGTTGGTCGGCTTGCCGATCTCGTCGCGCAGCTTGCCCATCGCGAGTTCGGCGGACCCGCTCTCGATGATGACCGACATCTTCAGGCTCCCCTCCTCGAGGCCGTGCTCGTTCTCGATGATGGTGAAGAACTCGTCGGCCTTCTTCCAGTCGTCGATGTCACCGACCTCGGGGATGACGAAGCCGTCGAGGTGCTCGACGGCGCCGTTGTCGGGGTCGGCGATCTTCAGCATGCGCTGGAAGCCCTGGTAGCGGGTTTCGGGACTGTCCCGGTGCCAGACGACCCGGGGGTGGATCTCGCCGGGGAAATCGGCGCCGTGCTCGGCGAGGACGTCGATGATATTTTGAGCGCCCTCGTCGCGCATGTTGGGCGCGGTGGCGTCCTCGTTGTCCGGGACCCAGACGTCCGGGGCCTGCATCCCCCGCAGCCCCGCGGCCTGTCGCAGCATCTTCGCGGTGTCCTCCTCCCCCTCGACGGCGGTGGGCGTGGTGAAGAAGGACCGAACGAACTTCCGGTCGTGCGTGCGCTTGTCGACACTCATGGTGGTCACTCGGTGAGAGCGGCCGGCGAGTAATAAACCCCACCGGATCGACTCCAGCGCGTCGCTGCCGGCCGAACCGCCCCACTCTGTCCCGGCCCGACGACCCGTCCCGCACGGACCCACCGGACCGCACCGGGGTCCGAAACGTCATCCGGCGGACGGGGACACTACCGGTCCGAGCGTTCCGTTTACTCCTCCTGGGCGACGAGCAGGGAGTTGTCGACGAGGTTGACGATGGCCCGGCGGAGCCGCTCGGTGACCGCCTGGTCGGAGATGCCGAGCTGTTCGCCGAGCTCGACGGTGGTGCAGGTGCGCGGGATGTCGTAGTAGCCCGACTCGACGGCCAGCACCAGCGCCTCCCGCTGGGTCGGCGTCAGACCGTACCACGGTCCGGCGTCGGGCTTTGTGGGGTTGTACACCCGCAACACCTCCACCGAGAGGTCGGCGTCCTCCAGGTCGTCCTGGAAGTTCCCGAGGTTGCCGTGGCTGGGCAACCGTATCTCGAAGAGCCAGCGCTCGGCCCGACCGGTCGCGTTCAGGACGTTCCCGCCGTTGGCCACGACCGCGCCGAAGAATTCGTCGGACGAGGCGTCCCAGTTGATCGCGTACAGCGCCCGGTCCTCGAAGACGTCGACGGCAGTGATCCTGTTGACCGTGGGGTGGCCGCCGACCGCCGCCTCGAACGCGTCCGCGTGGTCGTTGTACACCCAGAACAGCGGCACCGCTCGCTCGGCGGCCGGGACCACCGTCTCCATCTCGATCCGCGCCTCCCCGGCGACCTGCAGGATCCGACCCAGTTCGAACTCCCGCGCGGCGACCTCTAGTTCCACGATGACGCTCATGGACCCCTTCGACATCTGTTTCTCAGCCGAGGGTGAAAGGATGCCACCCTGGTATACGAGGCTACGACGCTCCCCGACAAACGTCCATCGCCTTACCCGACAGAACTGTGGATACTCCCGAAACGTCGCTCTCATTTCCGTGAAGTAGATGCGCGTTCAAAAACCGACCGATCCGGCGAACGATCGTAGCGACTTGGTGTACCATGCTCATCGCCACCGGTTTAGGTACCCGGCCCGTTGTTCCCGTACGGACCCTGTACACTGGCCGTTACGGCCCCGGACCGGCAGCCGGTCTCCAACGTAACGCGAGTCGCTGCACGTTCCGGGAACATTTCATGGCACCCGATATCACCGACGTGGCCGACAAGAAGACGTTCGGGCAGGCCCTCGCGAGCCTGGTCCGGACCGCACACGCCAACGGCGTGACCGTCGAGGGCGGCTGGGAGGTCAACGGCGAGCATGGCCTCCCGGACTGGGACGTGGTCGTGACTGTCGTCGAGCGCGAGGACTAGCCCCCGACCGCACTCCGGCTCTCCCGGTTCCCGTCCCCCTCCTCAGTCACCGGCAGTTCGATCACGGACACCCCCCGGTCTCGCGGCTCCCGGCCCTACTGGCCTCGCGGCTCCCGGCCCTACTGGCCTCGCGGCTCCCGGCCCTACTGGCCTCGACCGAGACAGTCACCTCCGCGGCCCGCATCCCGGGCCGGGACAGCCGGCGCTGGCCGGCCACGCACTCGAAAAAACCGAACCGCCCCGGAGGCGTCAGTCGTCGTCGGTCTCGCTGGTCAGCACGGAGTCGCCCTCCTCGGTGAAGCCGGCGGACTCCTCCTGACGGGCCTGGGCGTCGGGGTCGAACTGCGCCTCGATCTCCTGGAACCGCGGGACGAAGGAGAGTTCGTGGTGGCTCTCGGTCGGGTGCCCCAGGTAGCGGTCCTCGAGGTCGAACTGGGCCTGCTCGGCGTTCTCGGCGATGTTGGTGAAGTCCTCGTAGACGGCGTGGGCGCCGGAGTGCAGGGCGTACAGCGTGATGAAGATGTACTTGTAGCCCATGTTGCCGAGTTCCTCGAAGGTGAGCGGGTCCTCCTCCTCGCTCCAGGCGAAGCTGGAGGAGTAGTTGAACGCCAGCTTCACGTCGGGGTGGGTCTCGTGGAGGGTCTCGGCGTACTTGATGGCGTCTTCACGCGAGGGGTCGGGCATCTCGGGCCAGACCAGGTCGACGCCGGCGTCGGCGTACAGCCGGCCGCGCTCGAGGTGTTCCTCCCAGTCGCCGTTCGCGGAGCCGTAGGCGTCCGTGCGGGCGATGATGACGGTGTCGTCGTCCTGCTTGGCGTCGACCGCGGCCGAGAAGCGGGCGACGGCGTCCTCGCGAGAGACGATCTTCTTGCCGGCGATGTGGCCACACCGCTTGGGCGTGGTCTGGTCCTCGATGTGGACCGCCGCGACGCCGGCCTTCTCGTACTCCCGCACGGCGCGGCGGACGTTGTGGATGCCGCCGTAGCCGGTGTCACAGTCGGCGATGATCGGCAGGTTCGTCGCCTCGACCTGCCGCTTGGCGTTCTCGACCATCTCGTCCATCGTCACCATCTCCAGGTCCGGGAAGCCGAACTGGCCCAGCACCGTCGAGTACCCCGACATGTAGACGGCGTCGAGGTCGGCCATCTCGGCCAGCCGGGCGTCCAGCGCGTGGTAGGTGCCCGGCGCGAAGACGTAGTCCTGGTTGTTCAGCATGTCCCGGAACTCCCTGGCCGCGTCGTTGTCCACGTCGCGGATGTAGGGGTCCGTGCTCTTCACTCGACTCGCAACTTCGTCGATTCCGCTGTCGTCCTGTGTCATGGTTGAGAGACCGCGATCGGGTCGCGTGTCTGATGCACTCGGGGAGAACCCCCCGGCATAAAAAAATGTTATGAACTATAATGATAATATTCTTTCTAACCGGTCTAGGGTCCTAAATTGAGTGTGGTTCACACCCGTGAGAGGGTGTGTCGTGGTCCGGTCGGACGGTTCGGGCAGGTCGGGGCCTGCGTTTAGCTCCTCAGCTCCGGTTGTAGCCGCCGTTGACGCTGAGCACGCGGCCGGTGACCCAGGAGGC
>JAZKSZ010000038.1:0-13839 GCA_036625795.1 Haloarculaceae archaeon | reverse complement strand
GCAACGAGGGCGCGAAGGCCCTGTCGTACAACAACTACAACGACGCCGACGCCGCGCTGAATCTCGTCAAGGAGTTCGACGAGCCCGCGGCGGCGGTCATCAAGCACACCAACCCTGCAGGGTGCGCGACTGCGGACACGCTCGCTGATGCCTACGCGGACGCGCTGGCGACGGACCCGATGAGCGCTTTCGGTGGTATCGTCGCGCTCAACCGGGAGTGCGACGCTGCCACCGCCGAGCAGATAATCGACTCGTTCAAGGAAGTCGTCGTTGCGCCGGGCTACACCGACGACGCCCTCGCCACGCTCTCCGAGAAGGAGAACCTCCGCGTGCTGGAGGTCGAGGGGCCGATGAGCGTCCAGCAGCCGATGACCGAGAAGCCCCTCGTCGGCGGCCGGCTCGTCCAGGAGCGGGACACCCAGGCGGTCACGCCCGAGGGCCTGGAGGTCGTCACCGAGCGCGAGCCGACCGACGGGCAGCTGGAGTCGATGGTCTTCGCCTGGCAGACGATCAAGCACGTCAAGTCCAACGCCATCCTGTTCGCGAAGGGTACCGAGACTGTGGGCGTCGGGATGGGCCAGGTCTCCCGGGTCGACGCCGTCCGGCTGGCGGCGATGAAAGCCGAGGAGCACGCCGAGGGCAAGACCGCGGAGGGCGCGGTGATGGCCTCGGATGCGTTCTTCCCGTTCCCGGACGGGGTCGAACAGGCCGCGGAGGCGGGCATCGAGGCGGTCATCCAGCCCGGCGGCTCCCAGAACGACGACAAAGTCATCGCGGCCGCCGACGACCACGACATGGCGATGGTGTTCACCGGCAGCCGGGCGTTCCGGCACGACTGAGCCGCTTCGACGACTGCGCCGCCCCATCCCTATTAAATCTATCTCCCGTTCGCCGGCCCGGCGACGGTGGAGGGATTTATACGTAGCACTGGCCCGTAGCCGGGGTCACGATGAGCGACACCCAGTCCCGCTGGACCTCGAGACGAGTGCTCGCGACCGTCGCGCTCGCGGCCGCGGTGGTGCTGGCCGGCTGTGGTACCGGTGGCCAGACGACCACTGCTGGCCCGGGTGGAGACGTCTCCGCCGACGACGTGCGCGCGGACGTCCTCTCGGCGGTCGAGGGGATGGACAGCTACGCCGTCACGGGCACAACCAACGTGACCGTGCTGGCGAACAATCAGGAACAGCAGGTGAACGTCGAAAGCGAAACCCGGGTCGACCGGCCCGGCCGGGAGTTCGCGACCGACCAGACCACGCGAGTGCTCGGCCAGACGACCGAGGCCGAGGCGTACCTGAAAGACGGCGTCTTCTACCAGCGCAGCGACGCCTTCGTCCAGGCGTACTCCTCGGAGTGGATCAAGCAGGACGTCTCCGGAAACCTCTCACGGACCTTCCGGACGGTCGACCTGCTCCAGCAAGTCGACGTGGGCCTGAACAACGCGACCTCGCTGTCGTTGAACGGAACCACACGGGTCGACGGGACGGAGGCGTACGTCCTCGAGGCGGAGGTCAACGGGTCGGCCATCGAGGCATACGCCCTGGGCTCGCTGCAGTCCTCCGGGCTGGGCGGGTCGGTCAACGTGACCGACGCGTCCATCACGGTCTACGCGTCGGCCGAGACGGGCCAGCCGCTCCGGGTGGTGAGCGCCACCAATGCCTCGCTGTCCTTCCAGGGCCAGCGCATCGACGTCCAGTCGACGTCGGACGCGCGAGTCACCGAGGAGTCGGTGTCGGTGACCTTGCCCGAGGGCGCGGACACCGCGGTCAACGCCAGCACCGGGCTCGGTTCATGAGCCGTCGCGCGCTCGGGACCGTCGCGCTCGCAGCCGTCCTGCTGGCCGCGGGCTGTCAGGCCCCCGTCGCCGGCCCCGCTGACGGCGGGCTGGCAACGGACAGCGGCACCGGTGTCGCCGACCGCCAGCCCGCGAACGTCACAGTTCAGAACGGGACGCTCGCGGTCGACCCCGGAGTCGTCTTCGCGCGGCTGCAGACCGTCGCCGGGACGAACGTGACACCCCCAGAGCGGGTCCGGGCCTTCGGCAACGAGAGCGACTACGGCAACGCCTCGCTCGGGGGCGGCGGGCTCCCGCCCTTCCAGGAGGCAGTCGGGTTGAAGACCGGGCAGGTCCCGAACGCGAGCGCCCTCGAGTTGCAGTTCGCCGGCCAGACCTCGGCACTGGGCACGGTTGTCGTCTACACCGGTCCGAACGCGACAGTCGACGACGCCCGCCTCCTCGTGGCCCACGAGTTCGTCCACTACATCCAGTTCGAGCAGGGCCGCTCGGCCCAGCTCCGCCGGCAGGTCGCGGCGGGCACGACGGACGGGAGCTACGTGGTCCGCAGTCTGCTCGAGGGGTCGGCCGTCTACACGACCGACGCGTACCTGCGGCGGTACACCGACAACGGGACACAAAACTCGCCGGTCTACCGGGCCATCGCCGAGGCCCTCCCTCCTGGTCACGTCGGCCGGTACGGCAACAGCCAGTACGTCGAGGGCGTCGAGTACGTCGCCAGCCGGGTTGACGACCCCGCCGACCTGGCCCGGGTCTACGAAGCCCCGCCGACTACGAGCGAACAGGTCATCCACAACCGCACCCCCGGTGAGGAGCCGGCAGTCACGCTCGACGCGACCGTCGACCCCGCCGAAGGGTGGCAGGAGGTCGGCACCGACCGGCTCGGCGAGGCCTTCGTCCGGACGACGCTGGCAGTCGGCGTCCCGCAGGCACGCGCGGACCGGGCAGCCGCGGGCTGGGGCAACGACCGGCTGTACGTCTACCGCGCGCCCGGCCAGCGAAACGCCAGTTACGCCTGGACGTTCGCCTGGGACGACGCCGGCGAGGCCGCCGAATTCGAGCAGGCACTCCGTGGCTACCTCGGTGCTCGCGGCGAGCGCCGGAGCGGACGGTGGGCACTCGACGGCGGCCTGACTGCACGGGTACTCACCCCCTCGGAACAGTCGACGGTCCTGCTTCTGGGCAACGGGTCCTTCGTCGCGGGGACCGGCGCGAGTGTGACAGTCGGCTGACTGGTTCTGAGTTCGGACAGCAACATCGAGGGGCGGGATTTTTGACGGCCGGCACCGACCCGGCGGATATGCGCGTGGCGCTGGTCGCGATGGAGACGAGTCACCTGTCGGACACCCCGGGGAACCGCCGGCTGGAGCGGGTAGCCCACGGGCTGGCCGGGCGGGGCCACGAGGTCACCGTCTTCTGCACGCAGTTCTGGCGCGGCACCGACTCCGAGCGGGTCGTCGACGGCGTCCGCTACCGGCCGGTGACTATCGGTCACGCCCCCCGCTCGTTCTTCGCCTCCCTGCCCACCGTACTCGCACGCTACCGGCCCGACGTGATCCACACCCGGCCGGCGCCGCCAGGGCAGGTCCTCGCCGCCAGTGCCGGCAGCACGCTCGCCCGCGCTCCCCTGGTCGTCGAGTGGTACGGCGACGAGGACCTGGACACCGGGCGGCGGCTGACCAGGGCTGCGGTCTCCCGCCCCCAGCTCGTGGTCTCACCGTCCGAACTCGTCCGGACCCGGGTCCGGGAGTTCGGCGTCCCCGGTGAGCGGGTCGAGGTCATTCCGGAGAGCATCGACTTCGACCGGATATCCGAGGTCGAGCCCGCCCGCGAGGTCGACGTCGCCTACGCCCACCGGCTCGACGAGAGCGCGAACGTCGAGAGCCTCCTGCTCGGGCTGGCAGAACTCCGGGACCGGGACTGGTCGGCGCGGGTCGTCGGCGACGGCCCGCAACGGGAGGCCTACGAGCGCCAGGCCGCCGACCTCCGGATCGACGACCGCGTCGAGTTCGTCGGCGCCTGCGGCCGCGAGCGCCGGCTCGCCATCTACCGCGGCGCCCACGCCTTCGTCCAGACGGCCTACCGGGTCGAGTTCGCGACCGACCTCCTGTGGGCGCTGGCGTGTGGCTGTATCGGGATCGTCGAGTACCAGGCCGAGTCCAGCGCCCACGAGCTCATCGAGAACTACGACCGGAGCTTCCGGGTCACCAACCCCCAGCAACTCGCCGACGCCATCGTCGACTGCGGGGAGTTCGAGCGGCTGACGGTCGAGGATTCCTGGTCGAACTACGACCACGACGCGGTCGCCGGCCGGTACGTCGACAGCTACGAGCGACTGACCGCCGAGTACGGGCTGTTGTGACTCGACCACCGACCCGCTGCCGGCAAATTTTCGGACTCGCCCCGCCCTTTTGCGCGGCGAGCCACCACAAGCGTGCATGCCGGAGCCAACGCTGTACGAGCGGCTTGGCGGGCACGAGGGGATCCGTGCAGTCGTCGACGACTTCTACGACCGGCTGCTCGCCGACGACGACCTCGGCCCGTTCTTCGAGGGAGCGGACATGGCGAAGCTACGCCGGACACAGACGGACTTCCTCTGTCAGGCCGCCGGCGGCCCCGAGACGTACGACGCCGAGCCGGTCCGGGAGGCGCACCTCCACGTCCCGTTCACGCCCGCTGACATCGAGCGTGCGGTCGAGTTGCTCCACGAGAGTCTCGCGGCGTTCGACGTCCCGGAGGAGGATGCCGGCCGCGTGGTCGGCGCCGTGGCTGCCTACCAGGAGGAGCTACTGGCCCGACCAGCAGAGGAAGGGGACGCGGCCTGACCCGGGCCCGGAGACCGACCGCTTCCGGCTGCAGGCTGGCTCCCGACTGTCACCACCGGCGGTCATCGTGACTCGGAGTCGGCGGCGTCGACGACGTCGACCGCCGCGCGGTTCGCGGCGACGTCGTGGACCCGGACGATGTCGGCACCGCGCTCGGCAGCCAGCGCGGTGGCGGCGATGGTCGGCTCGAAGCGTTCGCCGGCCTCGCGGCCGACCGCCGCGAACATCGACTTGTGGGAGTGGCCGACCAGTATCGGGCACCCCAGCCCCCGGAGTTCGCCGACCCGCCCCAGCAGTTCGAAGCTCTCCCCACCTGACTTCCCGAAGCCGAGGCCGGGGTCGACGATGATCTGCGAGCGGTCGAGGCCAGCTTTCTCCGCGAGCAGGACCCGCTCGGTCAGTTCGTCGACCACGTCCTCGACGACGTCGTCGTAGTGGACGTCCTTGCCCGGGACCACCGGCGCGTCGATGGAGTGCATCACGACCACGGGGACGTCGTGCTCGGCGGCGACGAGCCGCATCTCCGGGTCCTCCAGCCCGGAGACGTCGTTGAGGATGTCCGCCCCCGCAGCGAGCGCCGCTCGTGCCACCTCGGCCTTGCGGGTGTCGATGGAGACGTCGACGTCCAGTTCTGCCAGCCGCTCGATGACGGGGACGACCCGCTCGCGTTCCTCGTCGGCGGGGACCGGGTCGGCGCCCGGCCGCGTCGACTCGCCGCCGACGTCGACGATGTCCGCGCCGGCCGCGACCATCTCCTCGGCGCGGGCGACCGCGTCCCCGAGGTCGTCGTACTCCCCGCCGTCGTGGAAGCTGTCGGGGGTGACGTTCAGGATCCCCATCACGGCGGTGCCGTCCTCCCAGGGGTAGCCGCGCTCGTCGGGTTCGGTCCCGATCCCCAGCGTCTCCCGGAGTTCGTCGCCGAAGCTGGCGAGCCCGTAGGGCTGCCCGTCGAGCTTGTCGGCAAGGCGCTTGAACTGGGCCATCGTCCCCATCATGAGCACGCCCAGCGACTCCTGGTCCTGGTCGTTCAGCCCCGAGACCGCACACTCCCCGCCCAGCGAGAGCAACTCCTCCTTGAGGTACTGGGCCTGCCGGGGGCGCACCCGCGTTTTCAGTACGCGATGGACGCCCTTCCCGCGCATCCGCCACGCGCCCGCGTCCGTGACGTGAGTCCCCTTGATGGCCGCCCGTGACCCCGGGATGGAGTCGACCCGCTTGGGGACCTCCACGCGCGCCCACCGGGCGCGGGCTTCCGCGACCGTGTACAGCGACCCCGTGACGAGGACGGCGTCACCCGGACCGGCGGCGTCGAGTGGGATGTCCAGCGCGCCGGGGACGTCCGAGCGCGTCCGCACGTCGGCGTCGGTCTCGGCACGGAAAGCCTCCGCGAGGACCCCATCGTCCTCGGCGCGGTCCCGGTCCGGCTCGCAGGCGACCACGCTGTCGGCGGCGTCGAGCGCGGCGGCGATCCCCCGGTGGTCCTTGTCGGCGAGCGCGCCCACGACGAGGTGGAGGTTCTCGTAGCCGAAGCTCCCGAGCGTCTCGGCGACACGGGCGCATCCCCGGGGGTTGTGTGCACCGTCGAGGACGACCAGCGGCTCCCGGCCCATCACCTCGAACCGGCCGGGCCAGTGGGCGTTGCGCAGCCCCCGCTCCAGGTCCTCGCGCTTGAGGTCGGCGACCTGGCCGGCAAGCGTCGCCGCCACCCCGGCGTTCTCGACCTGGTGAGCGCCCAGCAACGGGAGGGCGGTGTCGACGCTCCAGTCTCCGTCTCCGTCTCTGCCGACCGAGCCGCCCTCGACACTCACCAGCCACTCCAAGCCGTCGCGCCCGCCGTCTTCGACCCGGACGTCACCCTCTGTTCCCACGGTCACCACGTCGCCGGCCACCTCGCGGACGGCGTCGAGGGCCGTCCCCTCGGTCGCGGTCACGAGCGGTCGGTCGGCGGGGGCGACGTGGGCCTTGTCGCGGGCGATCTCCTCGACGGTGTCCCCGAGAACGTCCATGTGTTCCAGGGCGACGCTGGTGACGCAGGCCGCGACCGGGTCGACGACGCTGGTGGCGTCGTACTTGCCGCCGATGCCGACCTCCAGGACCGCGACGTCGACGTCCTGGCGGTCGAACTCCCAGAGGGCGAGTGCGGTGATAGTCTCGAAGAAGGTCGGCGCTGTGCCCTCGGTCGCCCGGTCGGTGACGTAGCCGCGGGTGGCCTCGACGAACTCGACGAGGCTGGCCTCCGAGAGCTTGCGGCCGTCGACCCGAACCCGCTCGCGGACGTCGTCCAGGTGGGGGGAGGTGTAGAGGCCGACCGAGAGCCCGGCCTCCTGGAGCACGGAGTCGAGCATCCGGGCCGTCGACCCCTTCCCGTTCGACCCGGCGACCTGGACGCAGGTCAGCCCCTCGTGTGGGTTTCCGAGGTGGGCGAGCAGGTCCGCCGTCGCGTCCGTGCCCGGGCGCGGAGCAAAGCGCCGCAGGTCGAAGAGATAGTTGGCCGCCTCGTGAAACTCCATGCCCGTGATGCATGGACCGCCCGGCTTTAGCCTGTCGGACCGGGAAAACCCCCGTGCTGCAAGTGGTGCCGGACAGCCGGAACGATGCGGCGTATCACCGGTCGAACGTCGGAGTCGGCCGGTCGGAGTCGGCCGGTCGGAGTCGGCCGGTCGGAGTCGCCGTGTCCCTCCCCGGTGTGGCGCCCGTGAGCGGGCCTCTCCCCCCGGAGCAAGATACTTGACGGCGCCTGCTGACACTTCGGCATGGTGATACTAGCCGCGGTCGGGGAGAAGCGCGACCAGGAGCAGGTCATCAGCCAAGCACACGACCTCGCCGCAGCCTACGGCGACGACCTCCAGGTCCTCCACGTCATCCCCCGGGATGAGGCGGACAGTCACCTCGAGGAGCTCCAGTCGATCGACGAGTTCAGCGACGTGTCGTTCACCGTCGAGGAGAGCCGTGCTCGTGACGTCGCGAGAACGATGGCCGAGACTGCACTCGACCGGGCGGCCCTGGCGACCGTGGAACCGGTCGGGCGGGTCGGTGACCCCGCGAACACGATCATCGCGGAGGCGGATGCAGTCGACCCACGGTATCTCGTGGTCGGCGGCAGAAAGCGGTCGCCGACCGGCAAGGCACTCTTCGGCAGCGTGACCCAGTCCGTGATACTCAACGCGGAGTGCCCGGTTGTGACCGTGCTGTCGGAGCCTGGCTGACCCGTCGGCGTCGGGGGGTTCGGTCACCGCTCCTGTGGTCTCAGTGTGCTCCGATGATAACTCCCGTCCCGCCGCCGTGAGTTGGAAGTTCGCGCGTGGCGTCCGCTCGACGAACTCCCCGTGGACCGCGGTCCCGGACGCTTCGGTCCGCGACAGGTGACTCGCTCTGAATGGTGTGTCTGGGTGTCCGTTGGCACGCTTGACTGTCCGGTCGGTGGTGCACCGACAGTGCTGGACCGGATGCTGTGTTCCAAAACGACCGACAACGGCGATAAGATACATATCGTCCGAGCAACCACAGGGGAGTATGGCGAGCATAGAGACAGAGGTCAACCGACCGGCCGTCCCGCCGGAGGGTACGCGGATCACGGCCGAGGTTGACGTCGAGCCGGGCGAGCAGGCAGACAGAGTCGAGCGTCACATCGCGCTCTGTATCGACACCAGCGGGTCGATGAGCGGCGCGAAGATCAGCCAGGCCCGTGACGGTGCCTCCTGGGTGTTCGGACTCCTCGAACCGACCGACTACGTCAGTATCGTGGCCTTCGACTCCAGCGCGGAGGTGCTGCTGGGCCCGGTCCACTGGGGCGACCTCGACCGCGAGGAGGCGATGGGACAGATCGAGGCGCTCTCGGCAGGCGGCGGCACCGACATGTACGCCGGGCTGGAGACTGCCCGGGATTCGCTGACGTCGCTGGACCACGACCCGGGAGCCGGCGAGGACGCCGTCCGGCGGCTCCTCCTGCTCTCGGACGGCAAGGACAAGGACCACACCGTCGGGGAGTTCGAGGCACTGGCCAGCGATATCGACGCCTCGGGCGTGCGGATCGAGGCTGCGGGCATCGGCGAGGACTACAATCAAGACACCATCCGCACCCTGGGGACGACCGCCCGCGGGAAGTGGACCCATCTGGAGGCGGCCGGGGACATCGAGGAGTTCTTCGGCGAAGCGGTGGAGTCTGCTTCCCAGGTCGTGGCCGCCGACGCCGAACTCCAGCTCGACGCGGCAGACGGCGTGGAGGTCAGCAACGTCTACCGGGCGCTCCCCCAGGCCCAGGACGTCGAGCCCGAGTGGGAAGCCAACACGGCGACGGTGAAACTGCCGGACCTGACCGAGCGGGAGCGCCAGCGGGTCGTGATGAAGGTGACGGCGCCGGCCCACGAGCCCGCAGAGGACGTCCCGCTCGTCCAGGTTCGGTTGCGGGCCCGCGGCGACGAGGCGGTCGACCGGATCACCGTGGACTACAGCGAGGAGACCGAGGACCTCGCCGAGGCCAACGAGGAGGTCCAGCTCGACCACCGGGAGACGGTCGTCCGCACCCAACTCGGCAAAGGGAACGTGGAGGCCGCCGAGACCCAGGTCGAGCAGATGACCCGGATACACGGCGAGACGGAAGTCGTCGAGAACATCGCCCGCGAGACACAGGTGGTCAAGGAGGGCGGCAAGGCCGAGCGGAGCCGGGCGACAAAACTGGTCGACCAGGAGCGCATCGAGTGAGAGAGCCGTGACAGCGATCCCGGCGACAGGCGAGTTGCTCGCGGGCCGGTACCGGCTGGGCGAGAAAGCCGGCGCCGGCGGCTTCGCAGTCGCCTACGAGGCCGTCGACACCGAGACCGGCGAGACCGTCGCCATCAAGTATCCCAACTACGACTCCAACAACAGCAGGGCGGTCGTCGAGCAGTACTTCGAGACCGAGGCCGACCTGCTCGAGACCGTCGAATCCGCGGGTGGACACCCCAACGTCATGTCGCTGCTCGACCGCGGCGACATCGACGGCCTCCCCTACCTGGTCGTGGAGTTCGTCGACGGCTACGAGCTCGACGAGGCCATCGACCGGACGGACGTCCCCGAGGAGGAGGTCCGGCAGGTCGGGATCGCGCTCTGTCGCGCGATGGCCTTCCTCCACGGCAACGAGATCGTCTACCGCGACCTCAAGCCGGACAACGTGATGCTCACCGAGCGCGACGGGTTCATCACCCCCATCCTGATCGACTTCAACACCGCCACCTCCGCGGCCGACGGCGGTGCGACGACCATCCTCGGCCCCTACAAACCCCCGGAGGTGGCCGAAGCGTCCGAGACCGACGCCCGTCAGGGACCGTGGTCAGACGTCTACTCCATCGGGAAGATCCTCCTCTTTCTCCTTCGGGGAGCCGTCCCCCACAAGGACGGGGTCGACCCGCGGGATTTCGGTGTCGACTGCCAGCCCTACCTCGCGGAGGTCGTCGAGCAGGCGACCCGGACAGACCCCGACGAGCGGTACCGAAACGCGACGGCGATGGAGCGGGTCCTCCGGCAGCGCGACGCCACTCCGCCGCCCAGCGCCTCGCTGGTCCGCCGGGATGGCAACGAGGAGTACTCGGTCTACCCCGGGGACACCCTGGGCCGGCGGGACGCGGCTGGTCCGGCCCCCTCCATCGCCGTCCGTGACGAGGAGGGGTACGTCTCGACGGTCCAGGTCCAGTTCGAGTACGAAGACGATAGCTGGCGGCTCCAGGACAGCAGCCTCAACGGGACCTACGTCCAGACCGGTGACGGCTGGCAGCGGGTGCTGTGTGAGGCCGGCCGCGAGCGCCTGGAGGACAAGGGGGAGGACCCGACGGACCGCCACGGGTTCCTCCCGCCCGAATCCTACGAGCTGACCGATGGCGACCTGATCGCCCTGGTCCATCCCAGCTACGACCTCACCTTCGAGTTCCGGACATGAGGTACGCCACCGCATACGATGTCGGCGAGCGCAAGCGCTCCGACGGCATCAACGAGGACAGCCTCGCTGTTTCGGTGTTCGAGGACGGCCACCGGGAGGGATATCTGGGCCCCGGTCGTGGTGCCGGGCCGCGTGAGGACCCTGACACTCACGACGACGCAGGCCCAGACGCAGCGCCAGAACCGGGAACGACACGGAGTACCGCGGTGGTGGTGCTGGCGGACGGCGCCGGGGGTCACGACGCCGGCGACGCCGCCTCCTACATCGCCACGACCCGGACCGCGGAGGAGCTGGCGCCGGTCGCGGTCCGGGCCGCCCGCGCGGACCCCGGCGCCTTCGGGTTGGACCTCCCGGAGACCGTCGCTGCTGTCGACACCCCGACCGCGGGTGAAGACCCGGCGGCACGGACCGACGGTGACGGGCCAGAGACCGATGGCGGGGACCAGGCCGACTCCGAGTCTCCCGAGTCCGACCAGTCACCCGAAAGCCGGTTCCACGACGCCATCGAGACGGCCATTCAGCGGGCTCACCGCGACGTGCTCGCGTACGCGTCGGAGGCCGGCACCGCCGCCTTCACGACCGTGGTCGCGGGGCTGGTCGTCGACGGCCGGTTCCACTACGGGTGGGTCGGCGACTCGCGGGCCTACGTCTGCAACGCGGCCCACGACCACATCGCCAGGCTGACCCAGGACCACGCGGTCGTCGAGCAACTGTACGCCGACGGCGAACTCGACGGCGTCGAGGCCCACGTCCATCCGCGGGGCAACGAACTCACACGGGCGGTCGGCGGGCGGGGCGACGCTGGCGACGTGGCCGTCGAGACGGCCTCGGTCGACCTCTTCGCGGAGGATACCCTGCTGTTGACGAGTGACGGACTTCCCGACGCCCAGAGCGACGCGCCCGCGCTGTACGACCGCTACGTGGGCAGCGGACGCAGCGAGGACGCCGCTGCCCGGGTCCGCGACCAGGTCGTTACCGACGCCGACATCCGGGAGTGGGTGCTCGGCGCCGACTCGCTGTCGGCGGCCGCCGACCGGCTGGTCGCGGAGGGGAACGACCGCGGCGGCAAGGACAACCTCTCGGTCCTGCTGGCACAGGACCCCACCCTCGCCGAGACGCCGGCCCGGCTCCCGGTGCGGAGCCGCGACCCGCACCCGGCCCACCGCCGGGAAACGGTCGTCGAGGAATGAGTACTCCGTCCGGGGCGAGGTCGGCTCGGCCCCGGCTCAACTCTCCGCGTCCGCGGCAAGCGCACAGACGTCTGCCCACCGGCCCTGCTCCTCGAGGTAGGCCTGGAGTTCGACCGCGTAGTCGTCTGCGAGCGCCCGCGCGGCGTCCAGTTGTTCGTCGCTTCCTCCCTCGGGGCCGGCGTCGCTGGTGAGCCCGCCGAGATACTGCCGCAGGCGGCCGAAGATCCCGCCGGAGGAGCCGCTCGGCGGCCGGGGCGCACCGCCCATCTCCTCCTGGATCTTCCCGAGTTCGGGGACGACCGCCTGCAGTTTGTCGGTGTCGGCGACCAGCCGCGCGGTGTCGGGGTCGCCCGCGGACTGGACCTCGAACTCCACGGCGGTCATGATGAGGCCCCACTCCTGACTCGAGAACCTGGAATCGCGGACCCGCTGTTCGAACTGCTGGTCGACGCGCATGCGTGCGCCGGCGAGGTGGTCCTGCCAGTCGCTGGTCATAGCCACCTGTTGGACGTTCGCGCGTATAGGCTTACAGGTCCGGTACAGTTCCGGCGACAGTTCCGGCTACAGGTCCCGTTCGTCGCGGACCGTGACGTCGGCGTGCAGTTCTTCCCGGAGCGCGCTGTGGACGTGACAGATGTCCTCCGCCCGGTCGACCATCTCCTCGACGTCGTTGCCGAGCGCCGCCTCGACCTGGATGTCGAAGCTGACGTGCTCGAGGTCGTCCTCCTCGTCCAGGTCGACCCCGACGTCGACCTCGACGACGCCGATGTCGTCGTGGCCCAGCTTGTTCGCCGCCACCCTGAAGGCCGGGATGAAACAGGCCGCGTAGTCGGCCGCGAGTACCTGGTTCGGCGTCGGCCCCGCCTCGCCGGTCGCGTCGGTCGTCAGTTCCCAGTCGTCGACGACCCCGGTGACCGCGTAGCCTTCCTCGCTCCGGCTCGTGACTTCGATGTCTGGCATACCACCACAGACGGGGGGCGGGGCGAAAACGGTTGCGCCGGCCCGCCTCGCCACGGCGGCGACACCGCGGCGGACGGCAACACCTTTGGGCTCCCCGCAGTCAGTAGCTGGCATGGATCCCGTTCGGGTGGCCGTCGGGCTCGGGTACGTGGGGCTGCTCCTGGCGGCCGGCGCGGGGTTGGCAGTCAGCGCTGGGGCCGTCAGCGTCCCCGCATCGGTCGCCGACGCCGCCGTCCTCGAGACGTTGCTCCGGACCGTCCGGGCGTTCCCGCCGGTCGGGTTGGCGGCCACGGTCGTGCTGGGCGTCTGGGGGCTCTGGCGGCTCGCCGGCCCCTGATCACAGCCCCTTGCTACCGGCCGGAAGCGACCACCAGCCGTGGAGGAAGCCGCCGAGACCGCCGAAAACGACCGGATAGAGGACGCCGATGTCGACGAACAGCTTGGCTGCGGTGGCATCGAACGGCGCCACGGAGGGGACGGTTGCCGCGACGAGGGCGTGGCTGAGCACCAGAAACGGGAGGTAGCCGACTGTGAGACTCATTCCGTGTGCGACTGCCGGTACGACCGTCGGAGGGTCCCTTCCTCTGGCAGTCGCGTACCCAACGACGAGAAGCGCCAGTGCCAGGACCGCGCCGAAGATGACCGTCGGCGAGCCAAGCGCGCCCGACGCGTACCCGCCCAGACTCGCGTGGAGGCCGTAGACCCAGAAGACGAGCAGAAAGGGGGCCAGCAACGGCACGGAGGCGTCATGGACTCCGGCGGCCGAGCCGAGTTCGACGGCCAGTACGGTCCCGAACACGGTGAGGAAGTACGCCTTCGTGCCCGCCGAGAGCCCGCGGACCAGACTCTGGGGTGGGGTAGGGAGCGTGCGGGCGTACTGTCTCCTCCAGTCCGCCATGCTCCACTGTTGGGCTCCCGAGCTAATAACAGGACGGGCGACCGGAGACCGACGACAGCAGGCGGCTCAGAGTTCGTAGGACTCGTCGCCGTCGAGCGCCACGACCTCGGCGTCCGAGCCCGTGCCGGCGACCTCGTCGGCGAAGTCCTGGGGGTCCTGTTCGATCGGTGGGAAGGTGTCGTAGTGCATCGGGAAGGCGTAGTCGACATCGAGCCAGTCGACGGCGACCGCGGCCTGCATCGGCCCCATGGTGAAGTGGTCGC